>CAZPEE010000139.1:0-6521 GCA_964585525.1 uncultured Cocleimonas sp. | reverse complement strand
ATATCGACAAACTCAGGCAACTTGCAGAACAAACCTCACGACGCTGGATCAAAGGTATGGGCTGCGCCTTTAGCCCGCTTCCGGGCTAGAAAAGAAAATCAAAAAACAGCGTACTGTGCCGTAGTGAAGTCACGGATTCAGGTATTATCAAAGTTTAATGCCTCACTGAGTATTCCAGCAAGGCTTACCTTGTTTGTTGCATGTGGGATGCTATCGCAACTCCAGATATTATTGACACCAGCCTGGCGTAATTCCCGGATTGAGTTACCCAAAAACAATGCATGTGTCACTAATACGCTGATTGATTTGGGCTGATATGGGCGTAAACCCTGGGCTGCCTTTATCAGTGTTTTTCCGGTACTTGCCACATCATCAACCAGTACCACATTGCGATCCTGATAGTCAGCTTTGGGTACATTGACCTCGACCTTCGCATCACCTAAACGTTTTTTGGTTGCAACGGTGAAATCCCAATTATCATGCATGGCGATACTGGATACCCACTGCTCTGATTCGGCATCGGGGCCGAGCAAGTAGGGTTTATCTACCTTACCTTGTAAAAATTCTCCCATGGGTCTGGTCGCCGTTATATTGATAGCCGCTTCGATGGGTATTGCTTCGCTAAGTTTGTGTATACGGTGCAGGTGAGAATCAACGGTGATGACCCGGTCAAAATAGTTCGCAAGTAGTTGGCCAATGATTCTTTGGCTAACGACTTCGCCGGGGTGAAATGCAATATCCTGGCGCATATAAGCGAGGTAGGGAACAACCAGTGTTAGCTGTTTTACGCCAATATCTCTGGCTCCCTGGGCAGCAAGAATCAATTCGACCAGCTTGTCGTTGGGTTTGTCCAGGCTGCGGCACAGTATCACTTCTTCTGGCAGTTGAGGGGGTAATTGCAGCTTGCTTTCACCATCCGGGAAATGATGGATGGTGACTTCGGCATATTTTAGCCCAGCCTGTTTTGCCAGCGCCTGCGCTTGTCCACTGTATTCGGGAAATCCTAAAACCAGTGCATTGTTTTTTTTATTTGTCATTGTTTATGTCCTGTTTAAGCTGTCATGTCTAATCCGGATTTTTTGCCGGGTGGTGAATGTTAATCAATCCGGCGAAGAAGTTGGGGTTAACTGGTAAGCACTTGTCTTTGTCGCTGTAGCCACTGCAAAATTAAAATCAGAGGGAAATTCTGCGTAAATGGTATAAAGCGCTTCGCCCTGTTTAACTTCATCACCCACTTTTTTATGCAGATAAACACCAGCCTGTTTGTCCATGGGTGCTCCCGCGAGCCGTGCAATTTGCGCCATTTTGAAATTATCAATCGCCTTGACGACCGCACGTTTTTTTGTTGGCTCAAACTCGGCATATATTTTCTGTTGCAGTTTTCCGGGTTCAAAGTCATATGTGTGTTCGCCCTGTGCTTCCATAATCTTTTTCATTTTGCTTAAAGCTCGCCCAGAATCAAGCAAATCCCGCGCCAGATGGTAGCCTTGCCCGCCACGAACATCCGGGTCAAACTCAAGGATACGCCCGGCTAGTTGAAGTGATTTTTCACGTAAATCAAGCGGCGCATCTGGGTCATTTTGTAAAACTTTCATGACATCCTGTGCCTCTAAAACGGGGCCTATGCCATTGCCAATTGGTTGTTTTCCATCGGTGATAACAACTTCCAGATGCAATCCAATCCGGTCACCGACGTATTCAAATAACTTGCGCAGTTTGACTGCTTCCGACTGGCTTCTTATTTTTGCAGTGTCACCAATAGGTATATCAATAAGCAAATGTGTAGAGCCGGCTGCCACTTTTTTGGACAAAATGGATGCGATCATTTGCCCCGGTGAATCCATCGACAGCGGACGTTCAACCGCGATTAAAATATCATCCACCGGGGATAAACGGGCATTGCCACCCCAGGCAATGAAGGCGTGCTCTTTCTTTAATACTTCACGAAGTTTGTCGGGGTCAAGGTCAACTCGCGCCAGTACCTCCATGGTGTCTGCCGTACCCGCAGGAGATGTTATGGCGCGGCTGGATGTTTTTGGCATAAACATGCCGTGCGCCGCAATAATAGGGACTAGCAACATGGTGGTACGATTACCTGGAATACCGCCTATACAATGTTTGTCAACTACCAGCGACTCGCCCCAGCTCAGTGTTTCGCCGGTTGCTACCATTGCCTGTGTCAGGCTATACATTTCTTCGCGTTCCATGCCTGACTCGGCACAGCCTACCAGAAAAGCAGCGATTTCAATTTTGGAATAACGGTTTTCCACGATGTCTTTACAGATGGAAAGGTAGGCAGCATCATCCAGTCGATACCCTGCAATTTTTTTATGGACATTGTGTAAGGAATTTGGTGGGCTGGCATGATTGATGGTCACATCAGTGCCTTCCGGCATACCCAGTTGTTGATAAATCTGCTCGCTTAAACCTAGCTCCTGAGGTTGTAGTAGATCACAGTCATCCACAATATTGAGTACCGCAATTAACGGTGGTTTGCCAGCACCATCGCGGATTTCTACTTTATTGAGCGCCTGAAACCCCTCACTTCGATACAAGTCACATTCACGATGCAGGAAAACCACGTTCTCTTTGTAAGTGTCTATGGCAACGCGCCGTAATGTTAATTTTTTATTCTTGTTGATTGCCTGATCCGGTTTTATGCTATCTGGCATAAGTGCACCCATGAGTTAAAAGTCAGAAACTGAAAGTATAGCGCAAGGCATTGTAATGATACGTTTGATGATAAATGCAAAGTGATTACTTTGCATTGACAAAAGGCGATGTTTTATGAAAAAGAGTGTTGCTTACAAGCAAGTCAAAACCGCTTGTAAGCAAAACTAAAGGAGGGTTGCTATGGATGGAAAATTTGCCAGGTTTAGGTTCTATGGGATTCAGGTGTTACTAACCCGGATATTTCATGAAGGCGGTTGTTATTTGGCAAATAATTTAATAATATTATAGAGTTGAGAGAAAAATGACAATTTTTAAAAAATACAGTTTGTACCTGAATGGTTTTCTGATAAATCTGGCTTCGAATCTTGAACAAAATCGCTCAAACCCTAGCCCTGCTAGGGTGTTCTCGATGTTTGTCCAACCTTCTTTGCCAGATTTTCCAGAAAAGTCCATTCCCTTCATGAAACATCCGGGCTAAAAGACAGTAAGCACCTGTAACGATACCCGATCATCCATACCATCCAGAATCTTGTTGGGTGGTGCGGCGGCTGGCAGGTTTGGTG
Organism: uncultured Cocleimonas sp.; assembly: GCA_964585525.1. Taxonomy (GTDB): domain Bacteria; phylum Pseudomonadota; class Gammaproteobacteria; order Thiotrichales; family Thiotrichaceae; genus Cocleimonas. The sequence continues at coordinate 3,285 of CAZPEE010000139.1, read as the reverse complement.
CTTCTGCATCGCGGAATTCGTAATTAGCAATTACCCGGGTTCTTTTACTTAAAAAGTACTGCGCCCCGAGGGTCAAGGTGTTGAACTTTCTTTCAGCCTTGCTGGTCTTGGTGCCACGATTTAACTCATCATAGCGTATATCCAGCTCCAGTTTTGGTGTGACCTTATAGCCAGCATCCAGGTAGTAACCATCGGCTTCATCCTTGGTAAGGATATTCAGTGAAGCAACTTGTGTACCGGCATTGTTCAATGTGCCGGGTACTGCGCCTCCATCCGAGCCATTGAAAATCATACCTTCTGCTTTGATGTATTCGCTGGATGCACGGAATTTTCCCTTGCTGTAGGTGACGCCAACGCCGTAGCGTTTACGGTCAAACTCTTGTTTCCCGGCAACGCCATTGGCAAAATCAAGGGTTCGTTTTCCATCCTGATACCAGCCATAAAATTTAGCACCTTTACGTCGCGGCCCTTTGCCGGCAAAGACTTTTTCAGTGGCTGCATAGAGGTAAAGTTCTTTGTTGTCGTCATTGTCGCCACGGCTAATACCATTACCGTTTCCTATCATTCCTGCAAGGCTGAGTTCCAGCCCTTTACCCATTTTGAATGTATTAAAAGCCATGATGCCGATGTCACGAAAAGCACCTACCGGGCCATTTAGGCCGTTAGTAACATCAGGGCTTGCACCAGTTCGTGAGCCATCTTCATCGAGGTGGCGCTCAAGCAGTAATTGCCCGACGGGATTGGTAAAATTATTGTATTCAAAGACATGGATTGCGCGTAACCCTTCTTCTGAACCAGGTGTTTTGAATTGTCCCACACGAAAATGTAAATTGGGGATATAGTTAAACGTGACGCTGGCATCCGTGAGTTGCGCACCTTTTCCACGTGTAATGCCATTATTGCCAAATTCTGACAGGAAAAAATAATTTATCTTGTTGTAATCCAATTGCCCCCTAATACCAATCCGGGCTCGGCGAATGTTAAAAGTACTATTGGATTTATTATCTGGCCCTATCTGGTTGAATACCGCTGCTTTACCTGCCCATGGCCCAGCTTTAAGGTTGGTGCCATCGGTTCTTGAAAAATCAGGCTGGAGAAAACCCCAGATTTTCATGTTTTTTTCCATTTTGGGCCTTTCAAGTCCCTGTAGGGAAAGCCAGTCTGCTGCGAATAATTGTTGCGGGCAAAGTAATAACGGGCTGCTGATTGCCAGGGCAATACTATTTTTTAAAATAACTTTGGTATTAATTTTCATATTCTTCTCCTTGCGATTGTCATTTTTTATTAAAACTAAGGTTTTATCAGGGTGTAGTTTTTGGCAACCAGGTCCATAATGCGTACAACGCCAGCTGATACTTTGGTCGCTTGTTTATTAATTTTGGGTTCTTTTCCTGTCTTTCTTTTTATGGCAGCGATAGTGTTTTTGCAGGCACTGAACTTAACGCCATTGCTGGTTAAACCATCAATACGTGGTGTGCTGACTTCGTTGTTTGCAAAAAGCAGTTTAAGCCCTGGGCCGAAAGCTACAATCTCAATCGCGATTTTATCGGGGCCATAATGTTTGATCAGGTTGTTGGCTACATTCAATACCAGGGTCTGGCGCTTTGGGTTTCCATCACTGATCTGAAGCACCACATGCTTTTCGGCAAAATCGGTATCAGCGCGTACATTAAATGAGCCAAGTAGCATCAATAAAGCGGCCAGGGGAATAAAAAATTGTTTGAATAATTTCATGATTTGGGTTTCCTTTGCGGTGGGTAAGTAAACCTGAATCATAGATTCAGGATGAAAAACAGAACTGTTGAGGGTTCTCGCATTCCCTCAAAATGTTTAGGTAGAGATTAAACATTCTCGTATCTTTTAAAGATAAGGAGCAAAAATATAAATTCACTAAATAACGAGCAGTTCTGAACACTTGATGATCATTTTGTGAAAAATATTCCATTTATTTTGGAATAAATTATTAACTAGGCGCATCATGGTTACAGGAGGAGGAAAAAATGCTGAAAAATTTATTCCGTCCAAAGCGATTTGAGCGGCAACTTGAGCTACAAATAGCGGCACATAGGCCGCGCTTGTATCGCTTGGCAAATTCATGGTGTGGAGACCGAATGTTGGCAGATGACCTGGTGCAGGAGACTTTAAAAAAAGCCTTGCTGAAACAGCACCAATTAAAAGAATTTTCGCGGCTAGAAGCATGGCTATGCCGGATTCTGCATAATTGCTGGATGGAGTATTTAAGGGTAAAAAAGCCTGCAATGGATATTGATGATGTTACTTTACAACATGATCAGACACCGGATAAAGAGCTAACAGAGCAGCAGGTTGTTGAACGCGTTAGGCATGCAATTATTATGCTACCGTTAACGCAACGGCAGGTTATTACCCTGGTTGACCTAGAGGGAAGTAGTTATGAGGAGGTTTCAGAGATTCTGGAAATTCCGCTGGGTACGGTGATGAGTCGTTTATCCCGTGCAAGATTATTGTTGAAGGAGCGTTTAATTGGCATACAAAATATTCGTAGCGCCCATGCACGCTCAACTCATCAAAATCACCTTAGGAGCGTTAAATGAAAAACCTTAAAGATGATAAAATAGCAGAGAGACTTCATGCTCTCGCAGACGGACAACTCAATGCCAAAGATCGCAGAGAAGTTTTGCAAATTTTGGAAAACAGCACCGAATTAAGGGGTGAGATGTGTGATATCTACCGCATCAAGGATCTTGTGCAGACAGCTTATCCACTTGAAGATTTTGAGCATAAAATGCCATCCAGGCAGTTTTTCAGCACACAATTATTTAGCAAAGTAGCATCTTACTTCGTGGCTTTTTTGGTTACCCTGGCAGCGGGATACAAGATTCATGATTTTACTTCATCCGGTATTACGAGTGGCGGATTTCATGGGCTGTCCATTGCCGAAATTAAACCACAAAATAACAAGGTCATTTTATTTCTTGGTTCCTCTGAACCAGCCAAATTCATGCAAACCTTGTCAAAGGCCGAAAGCCTTGCGAAGCAATTTGAAAAATCCGATGGCAAGGTTTATGTCGTTACCAGTTCTGCAGGCATTGATTTATTACGAACCAATACTTCCCCGCATGAAGGACATATCAAAGAAATGACCAAGCTCTATCCTTCGCTACATTTTGTTGCCTGTAACAATACACTGTATCAATACAAGAAAGCAGGTAAACCCGTTGAGCTGATTGAAAGTGCTGAAATTGCTCCCTCTGCAGTAGAATTTGTGGTTAAGCACTTGCAGCAGGGTTGGCGTTATATTGCTAT
>CAZPEE010000138.1:0-6541 GCA_964585525.1 uncultured Cocleimonas sp. | reverse complement strand
CGATATTTGCACAATCTGTTTTGCTGAATTTTTCCAGAAAATCCATTCCCTTCATGAAACATCCGGGCTAGCCGAGGACTCCTGCGGGAGTCCCAGTCTAGACTGGGAAGTTCTTACAATTAATCTTTGCTAAAACTCAGGTTTTAATTCTCGCGCCAGTAACTCTTTGACCGCCTGTTTAGGCTCAAGCCCTTGATAGATCACCCGGTGCACCGCATCACAAATCGGCATTTCTACGCCAGCGCGCTCTGCTAGCTTGCCAATACAATGGGAGGATTTTGCGCCTTCTACCGCCTGGCCAATTTCTTTTATCGCTGATTCTGCATCCTGTCCACGCCCCAGTGCCAAACCCAAACGACGGTTGCGGGATTGGTCATCGGTACAGGTCAGCACCAGATCGCCAACACCGGAAAGCCCCATGATAGTGTCATGCCCGGCTCCCATGCTTTCAGCCAGACGCATAATTTCTGCTAAACCACGGGTGATAATAGCAGCACGCGCATTGGCACCAAAGCCCAGTCCATCCGAGATTCCGGCGGCAATTGCCAGCACGTTTTTTACAGCCCCACCCAGCTCAACACCCAGCACATCATTACTGGTATAAACACGGTAATTTCCGCCCTGAAATGCAGCAGCGGTACGTTGTGCCAGTTCCGGTGTCGAGGCAGCTGCGGTCATTGCGGACGGTAAGCCCCTGGCAACTTCGCTGGCAAAAGTCGGCCCCGAAACCACTCCGTAGGGTATTTGATCGCCCAATTCTTCTTCCAACACTTCATGGAGTAATTTACCCGAACCAATTTCCAGGCCTTTGGTCGCCCAAACAATTGAATGATCCGGCGTAAGATGGGGTTTGAGTTGCTTTAGCAAGCCGCGAAAACCATGACTGGGAATCACAATAAGTTGATCTTTGGCGTGCTGCATCATGACTTCGATGCTATCGGTACACTGCAGGTTATCCGGGAATGGGATGCCCGGAAGGTAGTGCGTATTCTCGCGGGCTTCATCGTAATGGGCAATATGCTCCGGGGTATAATCCCAGAGCATGACGGCAAGACCATTACGCGCTAGCTGCAACGCCAAAGCCGTACCCCACGACCCGGCACCATAGACTGAAATTCTGCTGGGACGTTTTGTGGGTTGCGGTTTCATGGCTTATCTTTAGTAAGTAATGAGTATCACCTACCTATATCGAATAGTTTAGTTTGGCTTGTCCGCAGGTGCTTGTGCACCATTACCAGCATTTGCCTGCTCTTCCTGTAAACGTTGTGCATACAAAGCATCAAAATTGATCGGCGACAGGTGCATTTCAGGGAAGCTACCTTTTGAAACCAGATTCGCCACCACTTCACGCGCATAGGGGAACAGGTTGCTAGGGCAGTAACTTGCCAGTAAATGATGCAACTGTTCTTCAGGGTAACCTTTGATCATGAACATCCCTGCCTGGTTAACCTCAACCAGGAAAGCCGTCTTATCATCTTTACCTTTTACCGTAACCGTCAACTGTAAAACCACTTCATAATGGTTATCACCCATATCGGTTGTCTGCGTAGTGAGTTGCAAATTGGTATCCGGCTCCCATTCAACCGTAAAAATCTGTGGGCTGTTGGGTGATTCGAACGAAATATCTTTCACATAGATACGCTCAATAATAAACTGCTGTTCCTGCTCAGCCATATTCTCTGTAGCATTTTGTGCTGCTGTTTCTTCTGCCATGTCTCTAGTTCCCTTATTCCTTATTTGCTGTTGTCAAAAGCTGGTCAAGCTCGCCATTGTGGTCGAGTAACGCCATATCATCATAACCGCCGATAGGCTGCTCATTAATAAAAATTTGTGGCACGGTATTCCTGCCGCTGAGTTGCGCCATTTTTTCCCAGAGGGCAGCATCGCCACTCACGGATATTTCTTCAAATTCGATGTGTTTATTTTTTAGCAAACGTCTTGCGCGCATGCAGTACGGGCAAAACCGCGTGGCATACATAACGACTTTTGCTGTGCTGTTCTCTGTCATTATCGTTTAGGCTAGCGTTTTAGATTATCGTTTAGATTATCGTTTAGACAAGGGAAGATTCGCCGACTCCCAGGCCATAATACCACCCGCGAGGTTATAAACATCCTCAAAACCTGCTTTGGTTAATAATTGACAGGCATGTCCAGAGCGACTGCCACTGCGACAATAAACCAGAACAGGTTGTTGCTTGAATTTATTGAGTTCAGCCATTTTTTCAGGTAACTGCCCCAGGGTGATATGACGTGCGCCCTTAATCATGCCGGCGTCATTTAGTTCTTTATCCTCACGCACATCCAGCGCCAAGACATTATCTTTGTTCAAGATCATTACGGCGGCATTAACACCAATTTGCTTATATTTCTGGGTAAGCCGGGAAATTTCTGTTTTAATAATAAAGCCTAAAACAGCAAAAAAACCTGCAACGATAATAAAATTATTACGTGCAAAATCAATATATTCTTGCATGGGAGGATTGAGTGAAACTCATTTAATAAATAAAGGGGGTAAGATAACCGCCACAGGGCTTAAGGTAAAGCCCTGACTGATAATAATTTGCGTTGTTTGGTACTAATAGTGAACTATTAGTGCGTAGAGCAAAAAACTTCCTGCATCATACTGATTAGTTTCAGCGTGCGGGCATCGCCCACTCGGTAAAACACGCGGTTCGCTTCTTTTCGCGAGGCTAAAATACCTTTGTCACGCAGGATTGCCAAATGCTGGGAAATATTACTTTGCGATGTTCCAACACACTCAACAATATCCTGGACGCTGACTTCATTCTCACCCAGTACACAGAGGATTTTTAATCTTAATGGATGAGAGATTGCTTTAAGCGATCGTGATGCAACTTCGACATCCTCTTCCCTGACCAGCAAATCGCTAACCAGCGTACAGCTTTTATCAACACCTTTGGATATACCCATACTACTCATAAAACATCAACCTTTAAGGATTTAAACGAACTGAATTAATTGGTTATTATTTTTTGACATTAACAAATGCAATAACTGCCAAAACAGTTAATTCGCCGAAGCACTTTCGAAAGCGCTAATATTATAAAACAACAATACAATAATATACTTTTAGACGAAAGTCACTTGAAACCTTTGTAGTGTCAATCTGCTACTGTTAAAATATTCGCGGGCTAAAGGGACACGGCATATGCGTTTTATTATATACATCATGACATTATCGGCACTCATCGCAACAGCGCATGCGGAAAGCCAGCAAAAACAACATAGCAAACTTAAAAGGCAGATTAATAATACCGAATCCAGCTTACACAATGCCCGTATTGCCTCCGAAAAACTGCACAAAAACGTTCTTTCAGCAGAAAAAGAGCTAGACCAGGTCTCCCGCCAGTTGTACCAAACCGAAAAAAAAATCAACAAACTTGCCACAAAACTGACAAAATCAAACGCCCTCAGGAAAAAACTATTAGAACAAACCGAATCACAAAAAAGCGCACTTGCCCAACAAATGCAGGCACTCTATACAGCCGGGAAACAATCACATTTGCGTTTACTGTTAAAGCAGGATGACCCATCCGACATCAGCCGCACGGTTAAATATTTTGAATATTTGAATTTACATCGTCTCAAACGAATCCGCAGGATCAATCACCAACTGGAAAAAATACAAATCGTCCAGGAACAAATCAGCCTGGACCGACAGCAACTGAGCGCCTTGCAAAAAGATCAGGCAAAAAAGAAGAAAGCACTTAAGGTTGCTGTTGCGAAAAGAGAGAAAATATTTAAAAAGCAACGTAAAACAGTTTACACCCAGGAACAAAAATTAAAAAAATTAAAACGGGAAGAAAGCCGCCTGGTTGGCGTTATTGCCGCACTTGAAGCCAAGCGGGTCAGGGCAGAAAAAGCCCGAAAACGCGAACAAGCCGAACGCAAGCAACGGGAAAAAGCAGAAAAGACACTGGCAAAAAAGAACGGCGGAAAAGCAGCAAAGAAAACGGCTTCTACACAATTGACTAAGCCACACTACGTGCCAAACAAAGCATTTTCATCCTTAAAGGGGCGGCTCGCCTGGCCGGTTCGTGGACGCATAGCACAACGCTACGGCAGTATCCGTAACAGCAAACAGAGATGGAAAGGTGTTATTATCTCGGCTCCCGGCGGCAGTAAAGTCCATGCTGTAGCACGAGGCACGGTAGAATTCAGTGGGCGCTTAAATGGCTACGGCTATCTGATTATTATCCGCCACGACAAAAATTATCGTAGCCTCTATGCCTACAATCGAAGCGTCTACAAACGCGAAGGGCAAATTGTCAAAGCAGGTGAAGTGATTGCAGCCGTGGGTAATTCTGGCGGCCGTTCACAAAATGGGCTTTACTTTGAAATACGCAAAGGAACCGCTCATCGCAATCCAGCTAGCTGGTGTCATTAAACATTACACTATCGACGATAAATTTTTTTATTCTATCTTTTAGACGATAGAATATTTAGTGCTTGAGTGCTAGTATTTGCGTTTAACATGATAATTTAATCGTTTCACGTGGGAAAATATGCAGCTTAACAAAACAATAATTTCAGGATTCGCACTGGGTGCGATGATTGGCCTTATCTCCTCATACTCCCTGGAGGTTTTCGCAGAAAAACCTGTTTCAGGAAACCGATCCACATTACCGCTTGCCCAACTGAAAAAATTCTCTGAAGTTTATGCCCGGGTAAAACGTGATTATGTTGAGGAAGTCGATGATAAAAAACTCATCGCAAACGCTATCAGCGGCATGCTCTCCGGGCTTGACCCGCACTCTGCCTACCTTGATGAAGAAGATTATACCGAGTTGCGCGTAGGAACCTCTGGTGAATTTGGCGGGCTTGGCATTGAAGTAGGCATGGAAAATGGCTTTGTTAAGGTTATTTCACCCATTGACGATACACCTGCGCAGAAAGCAGGCATTAAAGCCGGTGACCTTATTATCCGCCTTGACGATAAACCGGTTAAAGGCCTGACACTCGGCGAGGCGGTTAAAATCATGCGTGGCAAACCAGGCGAGCCGATTAACTTGCTGGTGGTGCGCGATGGTGAAAACAAGCCGCTCAACATCAAAATCGTTCGCGCCATCATAAAAGTTAAAAGCGTCAAACAACGCATTCTGGAACCCGGCTATGGCTATATCCGTATTTCCAGTTTCCAGTCAAAAACAACCGCTGGCGTTAAAAAAGCCATTAATACCTTAAAACAGGAAAACAAAAAACAGCTAAACGGTATCGTGCTTGACCTGCGTAACAACCCTGGCGGTGTGCTAAGTGGCGCAGTAGGTGTTTCTGATATTTTTCTCACTAAAGGCAATATCGTTTACACCGAAGGCCGGGTAGCAGATGCATTAATGCGCTATGATGCCACGCCTGATGATTTACTCGATGACGCCCCCATCGTTGTACTGGTTAACGAAGGTTCTGCATCGGCATCAGAGATTGTCGCAGGCGCATTACAAGATCATAAACGGGCGCTGATTGTCGGCAAAAAAACCTTTGGTAAAGGCTCGGTACAAACCGTTCTGCCACTGGATGAAAAAACAGCAGTCAAATTAACCACGGCGCGCTATTTCACACCCTCTGGGCGCTCTATCCAGGCAAAAGGAATCGAACCGGATATACGCATCGCCTCACTGGAACTAACGAAAAACAAAAATGAGGGGGATAAGCCAGATGCCTTTAAAAGCCTGTCCGAAGCAGACCTGACTGGACACCTTAGCAACCCGAATGGTAAAAAAGATAACAACACTCAGGGCGATAAAAATGCGCTGGAAAATAAAAGTAGCAATACAAATGAAAGTGAAGAAATAACTAAAAAAGAGGCTGATCTTGCAAAAAATGATTATCCATTATTTGAAGCCTTGAACATACTGAAAAGCATGAACCTGGCAAGAAAAATGTACCGGAACGAAAAAAAAGGAAAATAAAAGTTGAGTAAAATGCCCAATGTACTCATACCTCTCGCACAAGGCTGCGAAGAACTCGAAGCAGTCACCATCATTGACCTGCTGCGGCGCGCCAATATCAATGTCGTCACTGCAAGCCTTGATGATAAACCTGTTAACTGTGCACGTAAAACTATCATCGTTGCAGATAAAACACTCGACCAGGTCATCAATGATGATTTTGATTTAATGGCCTTACCAGGCGGTTTGCCAGGAGCAGACAACCTTAATAACGATCCGCGCATCCACCAGTTAATCACCCGGCTAAACGGCGAAGATAAATACATTGCAGCTATTTGCGCTGCTCCCAAAGTATTGGCTACGCACGGCATCCTTGATGGCAAAAAAGCCACCGCCTACCCCGGCTCCCTCGATGCGCTAGACACCTCAAACATCCAGCTCGGCGAAACCCCCATAGAAAAAGATGGCAAAGTAATAACCTCCCGCGGCCCCGGAACTGCCATGGATTTTGCACTCAGCCTGATCGAAACATTACTGGGTAAAGAAGCCAGGGACTCTGTAGAAAAACCATTACAACGAGCCTGACACAAAGAAAAGCGGGAAAATCTGGCTCTTTTTCAGTTTACTCTGCG
>CAZPEE010000137.1:0-6561 GCA_964585525.1 uncultured Cocleimonas sp. | reverse complement strand
GCTTGCTTGAAATCCTCTTCAGAGAGATTTTTAAACAACGGGTTATGCCGCATTATTTCTTGAAACTTAGGTTCTAACTGCATACTCGCTCGCTCAACAATTTTAAAGCAACCTCATGCTTGATTAACATCAAGGACACTCCCGCATTATAAACACTACAGTCGCTACTGACAAAATCATTAATTTTAATCTAACCCGTGAGGTGTACTATGAGAGAGACCTTTACCAAGGGTATGGCGCGCAACATTTATTATGGAGGAGCCGTTTTCTTCTTCCTGGCACTTGTTGGCTTAACCGTTGATACGGTTACGAGCATACCCAAAACTGATAATAGAGCAAACATTAGCGAACAGGTCGCAGCAGGGAAACGCGTCTGGGAAAGAAATGATTGCATCGGTTGCCATACGCTAATGGGTGAAGGTGCTTATTTTGCACCTGAACTTGGCAATGTCTATTCACGACGTGGTGGCGAAAATGGTGGTATTGCTTTTATCAAGACATGGATAAAATTTCGCCCTGTGAATGGTGTTCCTGGTCGTCGTAGTATGCCTCAATTTAATTTAACTGATGAAGAGTTAGAGGATATTGCGCAATTCCTGAAATATGTTGATGGCATTAAAACTGCCAGAAACTGGCCACCCAATAAAGAAGGTTAAGGAGAAGATCACATGAAATATCAATCACAATCTGTTGCTAAGCTCTACTTTATTGCAGCCATTGGTCTCTTCGTCGGTCAGATTTTATTCGGTGTCGTGATGGGTTTGCAATACGTTATTGGGGACTTTTTATTCCCTGCAATTCCTTTTAACGTAGCCCGTATGGTTCACACCAACTTGCTAATCGTCTGGTTATTGTTTGGCTTTATGGGTTCTGCCTACTTTCTGGTGCCAGAAGAAGCAGAACGGGAACTGTATGCGCCCTGGCTTGCCAAACTGATGTTCTGGATCTTTTTGGTTGCTGGTGCTTTAACCATACTCGGCTACCTGCTGGTTCCCTATGCGACACTCGCCGACATCACCATGAATGACCTGTTACCTACCATGGGACGGGAGTTTCTGGAGCAACCAACCATAACCAAGATCGGCATTGTTATTGTCGCTTTGTCCTTCCTGTTCAATATTGGCATGACCATACTCACGGGGCGCAAAACGGTTGTAAACCTGGTATTACTCACTGGTTTGACAGGTCTTGCGGTATTCTTCCTGTTCTCATTCTATGTGCCTGATAACCTGGTGCTGGATAAATACTTCTGGTGGTGGGTCGTACACCTCTGGGTAGAAGGTGTTTGGGAGTTAATCATGGCAGCCATGCTCGCCTTTGTGTTAATCAAAATCACCGGTGTTGACCGTGAAATGATTGAAAAGTGGTTGTACATTATCATCGCCATGGCGCTGATCTCTGGACTTATCGGAACAGGACACCACTTCTTCTGGATTGGTACGCCGGATTACTGGCAGTGGCTTGGCTCTGTGTTCTCCGCACTGGAACCCATACCGTTCTTTATGATGACGCTGTTTGCCTTCAATGTAGTCAACAAAAGGCGCAGGGAACATCCCAATAAAGCCGCAACACTCTGGGCTTTAGGCACAGCGGTCATGGCATTCCTGGGTGCTGGTGTATGGGGATTCCTGCACACATTGGCACCAGTGAATTACTACACACATGGAACACAAATCACTGCTGCACATGGTCATATGGCATTTTATGGCGCTTATGTGATGGTAAACCTGACCATGATCTCCTACGCAATGCCAATACTGCGTGGCCGGAAAGCCAATAATGAAAAAGCACAGGTGCTTGAAATGTGGTCTTTCTGGTTGATGACTGTTTCGATGGTCTTTATTACGCTATTCCTGACCGGCGCGGGTATACTGCAAGTTTACTTGCAACGTTACTCTGATGCACCGCTAGGCTTTATGGCAGTTCAGGAAAAGCTGGAGCTGTTCTACTGGTTACGTGAAATTGCCGGCTTGATATTCCTTATCGGCTTGTTACTTTATGTCTATAGTTTCTTCGCCAAAGGCAAGGCCGTGGAAACAATAAGCACGGCTGCTGTAGAAGCGAGTTAATAGTAAGAGTCTTTAGCCTTTAAAAAATACCGCCGTCGATAATAAGGACGGCGGTATTTTTTTGTCTGTCTACCCTGCTTTCAACTATATTTTATGAATAGCTAAGGAGAATAACTCAATCATGAAATCAAGCGCTGATAAATCACAACAAGAGCGCGCATCAAACGCGGCACTTGCCTCCCTGCTCAACCTGACCATTTTACCCGTTATCGGTTTCATCTGGTTGCTGGTAATCTACAAAAAAACCGTTAATCAAAGTTCACCACAAGCGATTGATGCTTACCATGCCAAACTGGGCATCAAACTTAACCTGATTGCAGCCGCCGCACTATTTCTGGTCAGTGCCTTGATGATTTTGCTCGGTGGTTTCCATTCACCCTGGACCTGGGTTTATGTGATCTCCTACTTCACAATGGTACACACCATTTTTATTGTTTTTGCCATTTGGGCATTGGTACGCGCCTGGTCTGGCGAACGGTTAAAAAACAGCATACCAGCATGATGCCCTTACGCTAATTCAGGTTTTTTGGGTAGCAAGCCAATAACAAAAGAAACTAACCTAATCCTGAAAAACACTGCTACAAAGCCATTTCCAACTAAGCCTCATGGCTATCAAAGCTGTCTTGACCCGTATCAATGCCATTATTAAGCATCAGACTTAACTTATAGAAGTCTTCATAAGCTTGGCCTGTGGATCGGCAACCTCCTTCCGGCTTATATCCTTAAAAACCGGCCTGGCTTATGGAGACGTTTAGTCTTTTTTCCCCATTACATTCAACAAGGATGATATGTGAATACGATTTCAACGCAGATTGAAATAAAAGCAGAACCAAAACTGCTACCCGGCGACCTTGCCATCTGGTTTTTCATTTTTATGGAGCTGCTGGTTTTTGGTATTTTTTTCATTATCTATTCGGTTAAACGTATACAGAATGTGGAGCTGTTTAACCAGTATCAACTGACACTTAACCGCGAACTGGGCGCTGCCAATACGATTTTGCTGATCACCTCCAGCTATTTTGTGGTTCGCGCAGTTCATTCAATCAAAAAAGATGATGTGAAAAGTTGTATACGCTGGCTTTACGCTGCATTAGCTGGCGGTAGTGGCTTCCTGATTCTAAAATCAATTGAATACCACGACAAGTTTTCGCATGGGATTAGCCTGCGAACCAATGACTTCTACTTTTTTTATTTATCACTCACGATGTTCCATTTTTTGCATGTGATTTTAGGCATGATTATTTTATTGGCGGTAGCCATAAAAGCACAACGGGGCGCGTACAACGCAGCCAACCATACCGGTGTTGAAACCGGCGCATCCTATTGGCACATGGTAGACCTGGTATGGATTATTTTATTCCCGCTGGTTTACATTATCCGCTAAAGGTTTTTTAGATGAGTAAATATTATAATATCCACACCATCTGGCTTGCCATGGTTCTGCTAACCATCTCCAGTTATAGCGTCGGTAAATTGGGCTTTAGTGGCACAATTGCAGTGCTTTTATTATTGCTGACAGCGCTTATAAAAGGGACTTTTATCATACGTGATTTTATGGAATTACGCGGCGTGTCGCTGCTTTGGCGTGTTATTATGTACGGCTGGTTATGGGTGGTCTGTATTGCAATAGCCATTAGCTATCTTGCCAGTCTTTAGATCAAAGGAGGAAATCAATGCCTACAAAACCAAAAACCATTCTTGAAGTAGAATCCATCCCAAGGGTTGATATTGATTTTATGAACAACACCCATTTTGAAGAAATTGAAAAGGTCAAAGAACTTGGCAAGCTGGTTTCTGCCTACCAGGCAAAAGACACGCACACCGATGCAGAAACAGCAGAAATAACCAGGGCACTAAAGAACTGGCTGGCGCACACCATTCCACACTTTGAGCGGGAAAATCAATTAATGCAGGAAACCGGCTTTCCTGCCTACCCTGTACATAGTAATGAGCACGATATTGCACTCAACAAAATGAAAAACATTATCCAGGCCTGGGAACAAAACCAGGACATTGAATTACTCGCTGACTATGTTTTTAGCCTTTGGCCGAACTGGTTTAATGATCATGTAAACACCATGGACATGATGACCGCAAAGTTTGCTGTCATGAATGGTTTTGACCCACACACGAGCAAATAAATGAGCATTAATAACAATAGCAACGACCTGCCCTATTACCAGCCACAGCACAACGAAATCGAACTGTTTGAGCACAGCTACAACAATCAGCTACCGCTACTGATCAAAGGGCCAACAGGCTGTGGCAAGACACGATTTATTCAGCATATGGCAGCCAGGCTAGGACGGCCTTTATATACCATCGCCTGCCACGATGATTTAACCGCAGCAGACTTAGTCGGCAGGCATTTGATTGGTGATGGCGAAACCTACTGGCACGACGGGCCGCTATCCAAAGCAGTACGGGAAGGTGCTATCTGTTACCTGGATGAAGTGGTCGAAGCGCGCAAAGACACTACTGTGGTACTACACCCGCTATCGGATGACCGCCGTATCCTGCCGATAGAACGCACTGGTGAGGAACTCAAAGCACCGCCAGAATTTATGCTGGTGGTTTCCTACAACCCCGGTTATCAAAACCTGTTAAAAGGGATGAAACCCTCAACCCGGCAACGCTTTATCTCAATGCGCTTTGATTATCCTGACAGCGCCACCGAAACCACCATCATCCAAAAAGAAACCGGCATTGATGATGCAACTGCCAGGCAACTGATCGAACTGGCGCACGCACTGCGGGTATTAAAAGACCATGACCTGGAAGAATCAGCTTCAACCCGGTTACTGGTCTATACAGCGACCCTGATCAAGTCAGGTTTTGAGCCGATTGAGGCTTGCCGGGCAGCCATCGTCGAACCGTTAACCGATGAGCAAGAAACGGTTGATGCACTCATGGAAGTGGTACGCGCAAAAATAGGCGGGGCATAATGAGCGAAAACCCAAAGACGGATTATATGGGTGCGGTCGCCGCTGCGTTGTTCATGGCAAACCTGCTTTTTATCGGTATTTTTTATTTAATCCTGTGGGGCTTTTATTTCATCGCCTATAAAGATTCCTCACAGGCCAGCAAAAACCATATTAAACAGGCGCTCGTTGCTGCAACCATAAGCACCTTAGTTGCACTGGCTTTGAATCTTTTCATTCTCATGACAACGGGTTACGCATCTGCAACCGCCCTGATCGTGGCTGAAGTATACTTAATGCTGGTTGTCCCGCTATTCATGATCGTTGGTATCCTTGCCTTTATAAAAGCGGTTAACGAAAGGGATTACCGCTACCCCATCATTGGCAAATTGCTGGGGGTCACAACACACTGAAATGAACAATTATTCGCTAACTTTAAAAGAAAGCCCACGTGTGGAACACTCAACCCGGATGTTTCATGAAGGGAATGGTATTTCTGGAAAATCTGGCAAAGAAGGTTGGACAAATATCGGGAACACCCTAGCAGGGCTAGGGTTTGAGCGATTTTGTTCAAGATTCGAAGCCAGATTTATCAGAAAACCATTCAGGTACAAATGGTGATTCTTAAATATGTTATTTTTACTCGTAAGTCTATGATATTACCTGATTATTCTACAAATACTAACCGCCTTCATGAAATATCCGGGTTAAGCTTTACCACCAGCGCAAAAAAAGTGCCCGGCAACCTTGCCATCTGGGCGGCGATTCTGGCTGAGATGAGCGAGTTTGCGGTGATGTTTGTGGTCTACTTTTTAGCCAAGGTACATAACCCCGAACTTTTCTACGAAGGCCCTGCCCGCTTAAATACCACAGCAGGTACGGCGAACACGCTGATCATGCTGACCAGCAGTTTTTTTGTGGTACGCGCCGTTATGGCGGTGCGCGCCAACCAACTCAGTCAAAGTACCCGCTGGCTTTGGGGCGCAGTCTTTTGTGGCATACTCTACCTGATCATAAAATACCTTGAATACCAGTGGAACAGCACACAAGGCCTGGATACCGAAACCAATATTTTTTACGGCGTATATTATTACGTCACCTTCAACCACTTTTTACATGTCGGCTGGGGCAGTGCCGGGCTGATCTGGGTGATCTACCGGATTAACACCGGGATATATACCCAAAATGAGCACGAAGGGCTGATCAATATGGCACTTTACTGGCATATGATTGACCTTGCGTGGATTACCATTTTCCCACTTTTGTATGTGATACGGTAATGTGCATGACTAAAGAAATCAAACTGATCGACACACTCTGGCTAGTGCTAATCTGTCTGACTTTATTCAGCGCTTATATGGCAGAGCGCGCTGACCCAGGCTTTATCAGCGTGGCAATTATGGCAGCGGTTCTTGCCGTTAAAGGACGTATCATCGTAGACCATTTCATGGAGCTAAAACATGCACACAAGCTACTACGAGGCTTAATGCGAGCGTATTTTTACGTCATCCCATCGTTAATTATTATCGTCTATCTATTCCCGGAACAAATCGCCAGATGGACGACACTAG
>CAZPEE010000136.1:0-6598 GCA_964585525.1 uncultured Cocleimonas sp. | reverse complement strand
ATTCAGATGCCAGTGTCTTTTTTAAAGCTGATTATTTACAAAATGTCAGAAATGGTGAAGCGACACCTTTTACTGATAAACTGTCTGAAAATAATATTGATAACTGGATACCCTCTGCGCCAACCCGTTTTTTTCAGAATCCACAAGATGAACTGGTCCCTTTTCAGGCGGTAGAAAAAATGGCACTAACACTTAAAAACCAGGGAGCTGATGTTGACCTGGCTATTTGTGATGCCAATGGTGCAATCACTAGCCATGGCAATTGCTTTGTACCATCCTTGTTTTTTACAACAGGCTTCTTCTTGCAATTTGCAACTGATTTATAAGCACTGATGCTAATGGATGCGCTAATTGCTTAATTTTATAATGCAGCCGTTTCTGTTCGGGTATTCTCATCAACCCAGACAATGCTGAGTAAAATAATCAGGATCAGGGCAACGCGCCAATATTAACCGCTTTTTAGCCGAAATTATGTGGGAAGTAGCCTGCAGATAATGATGCGATCGTTACCAATGTAAACACTGAGAAATCATTCAATGCCTGTGCCTTGGGTTTTCTTGCGGGCGGTAGGTTTCTGTAAGCAGGTAGGTTGTGCCAATGCAATAACCAGAGAAAAATACTAAAACTCCTTACCCTCTTTTTGGCCATTATTCACTGGCTGGCTGTTGGAATGATTATTTTTGATCGCTTCTAAGCGTTCAATAATATGATCTAACTCATGTAACGTTCTTTTAACTTCCTGTTGATAGTTCTCTTTTTTTTCCTGTATCTGGGCTAGTTGCCTGTTTATATTATCAATATTAATTTTGCCGTGTTTGGCGGCAGCTTCTTCTTTATCCAGCAACCAATCCATTGTTTTTTCGATAAATGTATTCATTTTTTAGTTCCATTTCCTAGTTTTGTTTATTTTCCGGGAGAGTTTATAGTGGACTACTTCAATTCACTGTCATCCAGATGACAGAGGTAGAAAGATCACATGAATTTTCTGAACCATAAAACATGAGTGGCTTACATTGTAAAACCTCATGGATGAGGTAATTTTTTACGTCGAATTAGTCCCTGATACAAATAATGGCTACCTAATATGATCAATAACAATGCAAACAGTAGTTGCAAGGTATGTTCAGGCATCCAGAAAGCCACTTTACTTCCTATCCAGGCACCGGTTAGTGCACCCAGGGCAAGTCCGGGTACAATGGCAAAATGAATATTTCCCAATCGCCAATTTTCCCAGCTACCACTAAGAATTGCAGGTAACCTTGCAGCCATAGAACACCCTTGCGCCAGTTGCTGTGGCATTCCCAGCCCAATGACAAAAAGTGGGGCTAATACAGGCCCCCCACTGACACCAACAATGCCCGCTACAAGTCCTTCAACGAGCCCAATCATTAACAAATAGGGTATCCGCCAGTGTTCTGCAACTGTGAATCCAGAACCAGCAACATTATGAATTATTACCAAAAAACCACCGATAATGACAACCATGCCAAAACCTGTTTTTAAGCGGCTTTCTGGCCATTTTTCTGACCAGGATGCCGCTATCGGTGTAATAAATAATGAGGGCAAAGCAACCCAAATGGCGACCGGAAAATCAAGTAGGTTTGCATGATGGTACATCACGATACCCATGCCTGCAGAGAACACGCTGACGACGATGGCTGTGCCGCGGGCAGCAACAGGGCTCAAACTTAACCAGCCCATCAACAACGGTATTACCAGAGACCCGCCGCCAAGGCTTGCAAGCCCACCACCAAATCCGGCAATCAACCCAATAATAAGAGCTTTGCTGTTTGTTGGGATATGATGGTTAAGAATCGCTTTTTTAATCACAATGGGGATTATTCATAAGTTATTCAGTAAAAGACAAATCAACATTTTCAGAAAACCCCAAACAATCCACCTGATAGCACCAGCCCATATCCTATTGATAGCAGCCCGAGTATAAATAATACTAGTGCTACACGGCCGCAGTTCTTGCGCCCCCCAAGCGAAATAGCATAAATGGCCTTGAGCAAGTTATTGCTACCGGCAGCAATAACAATCGCACCCGCAAGATGCTGCAACTTCATATCCTGAAAGTGACCACTAAGTACAGAAAGTACGAAAGGATCAATATCAGTAAAACCCACACCCAGGGACAGCAAATCAAGGCCACTACTACCGAAATTGGCAATCACCTGTTGGGTTATCGCCAGCATAATGACAAACAGAGTGGCAAATAATAAAGCAATACCCAATTCCAGCGGGTTTGATTTACCAAGCTCCGGAGTCATTTTTGAGCTTTCAATACCTCGTCGATGGACAAAAAAAGCAAAACCAATGGCAATCATTCCAAATAATAATAACGGAACGACCACATAGTAGAAAAGATGCCAATTCATGACCATCGTTATAATAAGCAGGCGTAAATACATCATTCCTGAAGCAGCAATAATACCGGCATTAATGGAAGCATCGGTGGCAACCAGACCACGACTTTTACGTGCTAGCACAACCGTTGTAGCTGTACTGGAATAGAGCCCACCCAACAGGCCTGTTACTAGATATCCCTGCTGTTTCAACAAATATTTTTTGAGAATATAACCTGCGTAAGAGATTGCCGAGATAACAACAACAGCCATCCATATTTTGAATGGTGTAGCTGGAATATAAGGAGAAATGGAATAATCTGGCAATAGTGGAAGGATAACGCCCGAGAGTAGAAGAAACTTGGCAAGGGTACTGATTTCCTGAGGTTGTATGTTAACAGTCAAACGCTGCGAGAGAGGCCTGGCATTCAGGGTAAAAACAATGGAGACAAATAATAGAACCAGGAACCAGGGTGGCATCAGAGTGATCACCGCGCCGTAACTGAAAACAATCAATGAAATCAAAGGCTGATGTAAACCGGTTTGACCATTTTTAAGCTTGTGATAATAAAAAAGCGAGAAAAAAATAATTAGCCCAACCATCCCGGCCAAATAGAGTCGATACTCCGAATCCAGAATAAATAACACATAGCCCAGGATAGCGATAAAAGTAAACGTGCGGCTGCTACCTATTTTAACGACAGGCTCTTCGCTGTGCATCATATTTGCCTCGCGCACATAGGCACGAAATTCCAGGCCTGTGAGAAACCCAAACACCGATACCATTATAAAACGAAACCATACTTGATCCATCAATTGTTGAAACAAATCATGATCAATCATGTGATAGCAGTCTCCAGAATTTTAGTTATAACGCATAGTTCACAATAACTTGGCGACCTTACCATTGGCCCAGTGATTCAGCATAATAGCCAACTGCTCTTTTTGGCATTGTCATTTAGATGACAGTGAGATTGAAATAGTTTTTTAATTTTTCCTCTAAAATTAGTAGGATTTTATGCAAAATCATCCCGCTAACAAACAAACGGTCAGAGAACAAAGTCTCAATGCAGTATCAGACTGTATGGATACGTTCGTTTACTGGCGTTCTCATCAACCAGACAATGCTGATTAAAATAATCAGAATCAGGGGCAATGCGCCAATATTCACGGCTTTCCAGCCGAAATTATGCTGGAAATAGCCTGCAGATAATGACGCAATCGTTACCAGTGTAAACACTGAAAAATCATTCAATGCCTGTGCCTTGGCTTTTTCTTGCGGGCGGTAGGTTTCTGTAAGCAGATCGGTTGCGCCAATAAACAGTAGATTCCAGCTAACGCCCAGCGCAACTAACGCTGCCCAGAAATGCCAAACAGTGTGCCCCAGCAGGTTGATAACAACACAGATAATGGCAAGTAAAGCACCTGCCAGTAGCACCTTCAACACGCCAAAGCGCTGGATCAGGTTGCCGGTAAAAAATGAGGGCGCGAACATCGCCAGGATATGCCACTGGATCACGAAGGCCGTATCATCAAACAGATGTGCATGGTGTTTCATGGCAAGGGGGGTCGCCGTCATCAGGTAGGACATCACCGCATAGCCCAGCATGCCACAGATAACTGCGACAATAAACGCCGGTTGACGGGCGATTTGCCAGAGTGGGCGGACAATGTTGTCAGATGCAGATGATGTTAGTGGAGCTTGAGCAACACCCGGCATTTTAATCAACATCATAATGATAAATACCAGCGCATAAAAACCAATCACATACAAAAAACCACCGGCATAGGGTTCGCCTGCAAAAACAGAGCGCCCGAAATTTGCCAGGTTAGGCCCTACAAATGCAGCAATGACACCACCTGCCAGTACCAACGAAATCGCCCTGGGTTTATTGGTTTCATCAACTACATCAACAGCTGCAAAACGGTAATAGTTGCCAAAACCGTTAAAAATACCCACCATAAACGCGCCCAGCGCAAATCCCCAGAAATAATGGTTAAGTATCGACCAAACCGCAATTATCGCACCACAAAGGCCAATCAGGCTAGCCAAGATAAAACCTGCCCTGCGTCCCCAGCGTCCCATGATCATCGAGGCAGGAATACTGGTTAGCATCAACCCCAGAAATTGAAAAGAAAGCGGTAAGGTAGCAAAGGATTTATCCTCGGCAAGCGCAAAGCCAACCAGTGCAGAAACTGTAATCATCAAGGATGTACTGCTCATCATTAATGCCTGGCTGATTGAAAGCAGGTAGACGGAAATGGGTAGTGGATATTTTTTCATTATTTTATGGATTCTTGAGGATATTAAGATGCATGAACAATAGTTCCTGTGCGATACTTCGTCCACGTATTTTTGCACAAACCCGGACATTCCATTCCCTTTATGAAATATCCGAACCAACCCCAATTTAATGTAAGGATTCCAATATGCCCGTAAAACGTGCCCTTTTAAGTGTCTCAGACAAAACCGACCTGCTGCCCTTTGCCAAACAACTGCATGCACGTGGTATTGAACTGCTATCAACCGGAGGAACCGCCAAAATGCTCAGCGATAACGGTGTACCGGTGGTTGAAGTTTCTGATTACACCGGCTTCCCGGAAATGATGGACGGACGGGTAAAAACGCTACACCCCAAAATACACGGTGGTATCCTGGCACGCCGAGGTGTGGATGACGCGGTTATGCAGGCACATGATATTCCTGGCATTGACCTGGTCGTGGTAAACCTCTACCCCTTCGCAGAAACCATCGCCAAAGACGGCTGCACACTGGAAGATGCGATTGAAAATATCGACATTGGCGGCCCTACCATGGTGCGCGCAGCGGCTAAAAACCATGCTCACGTAGCCATCGTGGTTAACCCTGCCGATTACATGCTGGTTGAACAGGAACTGGAACAAAACAATAACGAAATATCCAAAAACCTGCGCTTCAAACTGGCAACCAAAGCATTTGAACACACCGCACAATACGATGGCATGATTGCCAATTACCTTGGTGCCATTGTTGAAAATGGCAAGCCTCCCGCAAAAGGAGAAACCGTTTTCCCCAGCACCTTTAATGCACAGTTTAAATTAGCACAAACCACCCGTTATGGCGAAAATTCTCATCAAAAAGGCGCGTTTTATATTTCTGGCAAACAGACAGGCGCAAACATCGCCAGCGCCAGACAACTGCAAGGAAAAGAGCTGTCCTACAATAATATCGCGGATACCGATGCCGCACTGGAATGCGTCAAGCAGTTTGATGATGCGCCAGCCTGTGTCATCGTTAAACACGCAAACCCCTGTGGCGTGGCAACCGGTGGTAACCTGCTGGATGCCTACCAGCGCGCTTTTAGTACCGACCCTGAATCTGCCTTCGGTGGCATCATTGCCTTCAACCAGGAACTGGATGGCGAAACCGCACAAACCATTGTTGATAAACAATTTGTCGAAGTGATTATCGCACCCTCGGTTACACAGGAAGCCATAGACGCGGTCAGTGCCAAGAAAAATGTACGCCTGCTCGAATGTGGCGAATTTGAACAGCCACAACCCCGACTTGATTACAAACGCGTCAATGGTGGCTTGCTGGTACAGGATGCTGACTTGCAATTGTATGACAAGCTCGACATCGTAACGCAGCGCAGCCCAACAGATGAAGAAATGCGCGATTTGTTATTTGCCTGGAAAATTGCCAAGTTCGTTAAATCCAACGCCATCGTTTACTGTAAAGATGCTATGACCATCGGCGTTGGCGCGGGACAAATGAGCCGTATTAACTCAGCACGTATCGCCGCCATCAAGGCAGAACATGCAAACCTGACTGTAACCGGCTCCGTCATGGCATCCGATGCCTTCTTCCCCTTCCGCGACGGTATTGATGCCGCAGCAGAAGCCGGCATCGCCGCCGTGATTCAACCCGGCGGTTCGATGCGTGATGACGAAGTTATCGCCGCAGCCAATGAAGCCGGCATGGCAATGGTATTCACCGGGATGCGACACTTTAGGCACTAGACGGCCCGTTGATTGTGCAAGGATTGTCGCCCAGAGGCGATTTGCGATTGAATCAATGGCTTGCGTACTGTGCCGTAGTGAAGCCACTGATTCAGTGATGATATCAATGACTCATAAAATAGTCATTTATGTCATTATTTCAGTACTTTTAGCTACAGCTTAAAATTGTGGCGATCTTGTATTTTTCCTTCCTCGATAATGATTATGAAGACCGTGAGTAACAAGGGCCATGTATAGGGAGAAAACAT
>CAZPEE010000135.1:0-6660 GCA_964585525.1 uncultured Cocleimonas sp. | reverse complement strand
TTAGTGAGCTTCCCATTTCGGTGTTTTTACCGAAATGGTGAACTCAATTATTAGAGCGTTTTTCAGCCGTTAGTGAGCTTCCCATTTCGGATTTTTACCGAAATGTTACGATTACATGATTTTAGTCAACTTTTTAACTTTATTCAAAAGTTTGGCTGATTATTTATTAAAAAAGTAGCCATGTTTTTCCGTACAAAAATTATTTGGTTAAAGACTATCGAAAAGGCCGAGTTTAAAAACTAACTTAAGTTAATTTGTCCAAATTAATCATCGTGGTATGACACTGCGTGGTTTTGGGTTTTATTATGTTATTAAATGTTATTTTTTGATAATAGTTTCTTGACAGCTAAAGAGTGGAGACTTAATATACGCGCCTCGTTGAAGGAGCTCTAGTGGCATGAATTCCTAATGATACGAAGCGGGAATAGCTCAGCTGGTAGAGCACGACCTTGCCAAGGTCGGGGTCGCGAGTTCGAATCTCGTTTCCCGCTCCAAATTGCAAAAGCCACCTTGTCTATTGTTATGGATCAGGTGGCTTTTTTTTGTCCCTGGTCAGGATATCTACGGCCTGGTATTTTCAGTTAGCTCCGTTAGCGTAATCACTCTCTATTTCTTAACGATTTTATAACAGGGAACATAGGCTGCGCCTGGTAACTTCATGCGTTGTTGTTCGACGAATGATTTCAATAGCGTGTCCATTTGTTTCATAATGTCCGGGTCTCCCCTTAATTCAAATAAACCGTGTTCTTCAATAGATCGTATGCCTTCGTCTTTAACGTTACCGGCAACGATGCCGGAAAAGGCACGGCGCAAATTTGCCGCCAGTTTATGCGGCTCCTGGTCTTTATGTAGTGCCAGGTTTTTCATGTTTTGATGTGTTGGCTCAAAGGGTTTTTGAAATTCCGGATCAATTTTTAAGAGCCAGTTAAAATAGTAGGCATCACTATTGTCACGCCTGAAATCTTTGACTTTTTTCAGTTGTTTTTTTATTTTTTTGGCAACTTTTTCCGGATTGCCTACGATAATTTCATAGCGTTGTTGCGCGGCTTTGCCCAGTGTTTCCCCAATAAACGTATCAATTTGTTTGAAATAATCTTTTGAGGTCTCAGGTGCGCTAAAAATGAGCGGGAAGGGCAGGTGTGTATTTGCCGGATGTAAAAGGATACCAAGCACGTAAAGGATTTCTTCACAGGTTCCTGCGCCTCCGGGGAAAACAATAATGGCATGACCCGTGCGTACAAAGGCTTCCAGGCGCTTTTCAATGTCGGGGAGGATAACCAGGTCATTAACAATCGGGTTTGGTGATTCTGCCGCAATAATGCCAGGTTCAGTAATGCCCAGGTATTGGCCATTTTTGATGCGTTGTTTGCCGTGGCCAAAGGTTGCACCTTTCATTGGGCCTTTCATGGCGCCGGGGCCACAGCCAGTACAGATATCCAGGCCACGCAGCCCAAGCTGGTAGCCGACTTCTTTGGTGTAGTCGTATTCTTTCCTGGAGATTGAGTGACCACCCCAGCAGACGATCAGTTGTGGATCGTGGTTGGTTCTTAAAATACCGGCGTTACGCATGATATGAAATACGGCATTGGTGATACCGTCGCTGCTGTTCAGGTCAAATTTGGGGTTGTCAATAATGGTATCGTTGGCGTACACAATATCCCGCAGTACGGCAAACAGGTGTTCGTTGATGCCCTTGATCATTTTTCCGTCAACAAATGCGCTGGCGGGGGCACCCGTGACTTCGAGTTTTATACCGCGTTCTTGCTGGATGACACGAATGTCGAATGATTTATGCTGTTCCAGTAGTTCCTTGGCATCATCGGTGTAATTACCATGGCTTAAAACGGCGAGAGAACAGCTACGAAATACAGAGTAAAGTCCACCCTGTGTCTGGTCGAGAAGTTTTCTAACTTCCAGTTTGGATAAAATGGTTAAGTATTCGGTCGGTGTGATGCGGGCATCAATGAGTGGCTCTGGCATAGTATTATCTTGTGGTTGTTTTATTTAGGCGTGATTCTAAGAAAGTTCCCGGTGCTGAACGATGATACTGTTGTCACTGCTTGATTGGCGAAAATGTTCAGCCAGTTGTTCGACCAGATAAACAGAACGGTGGTGGCCACCGGTGCAGCCGATTGAAACGGTTAGGTAGGCACGCTGGCTGGCGATAAAGTGTGGCACCCAGTCTTCCAGTAGCTGGGTAAGGTCGGATTGCATTTTTTTAACCAGTTGTTGGGATGATAACCAGTCAATGACTGGCTTTTCAAGACCCGTGTGCGTGCGTAAGGTTGGCTCCCAGTAAGGGTTGGGTAAGCAACGTACGTCAAACAGGTAATCAGAATCCCTGGGTGTGCCGTATTTAAATCCGAATGACTGGAAGATAATGGACAGGGAGTCATGTTGTGTATTGCATATCCGGGTTTTGATCAGGCTTGCCAGTTTGTAAATATCCATATTGCTGGTATCAATCTGTAAATCAGCAATTTCCCGTATTGGTGCGAGCAAGTCATATTCCAGTAATATGGCATCACGCAGTGTAATATGGGTATCGGAGAGTGGATGTTTACGGCGGGTTTCATCGTAACGTTTGATGAGCACAGATTTCCCGGCGTATAAATAGAGGATGTCAGTTTTAAACTGGTCTTTTATCTTTGATAACGTGGTTGGCAGTTCGGATAAGCGCTGTTTGCCACCGCGTACATCAATGCCAATGGCTATTTTTTGTTTTTCCATCAGGCGTTCGGTTTTAAACAAGGCTTCCAGTAGTTCGATAGGGAGGTTGTCAATGCAGTAATAACCCTGATCTTCAAGTGTGGCAAGCACTTGGGATTTTCCAGAGCCGGACATGCCGCTAACGATAACAACATGCATTATGATGTCTCCTTGTTGAAGGTGGTTTCGTTCGAAATCGCTTCGCTTAAATAAGCGTCGGGTTTTAAAATCTGATTAAAGTAATTAACGAGAATCTGGGGATTTTTGGATGCGGTGAACTCGTCCAGTACGGATGCTTTGGAGAGTTCAATAATTAAATTCTTTATCATTTTATTATAATGGTCTGTTTCGGCGGGGTTTTCGTTGTCAGTTTCCTGGCGAGGTATCAGTAGTGCCAAAAAAAGTTTGGTTGGCTGTTTGTCCGGGGAGTCAAGGTGAATGCCTTTTTTTAAATAAACCACTGCAGCACGGGGTTTATTAATCGTTAACCGGGCTCTTGGAAGGGCAATGCCTTTAGTCAGTAATGTATTGCCTAATTTCTCTCGTGCGATAAGCGCATCAAAAATAGCATTTTTGTCTATATCTTCTTGTGGGGTTGCCAGCAATTCAGCGAGTATTTCAATAACACGTTTTTTACTGTCGTTTTTTTTTATGATTTTTACTCGTTCTGGTGTCAGCAGGGGGGTTGTATCTTCAGACATCAGGATACCTCGTTTTTATATCTTTCTTTAAACCGTATTGTAAACGATTCTGCGATCAAAATATAACGTTAAACGAGGTATCCCTGGCCTATTCAGGTTTTAGGCTACCTGGGTATCTACAAAGTTACGATGTGCGCCTTCCTGGCGGTGATGACTTCGTATTTTCTCTTTATGTTTGAGTATTTGGCGATCCAGTTTATCTGCAAGAGCGTCGATAGCTGCATACATATCATGTCCTGTTGCTTCTGCAAATATGTGGTTACCGCTGACATTGAGCGATGCTTCAGCCTTATTGCTATGTTTTTGTACTTCCAGAATGACATGAATGTTGAGCACTTGATCAAAATGTCGTTTTAATCGTGTTACCTTATCTTTGATATAGTTATTAAGTAATGGTGATACGTCCACATGATGACCAGTAATATCTAATTGCATATTATTCACTCCTTTCTTTGGTTAATCAGGTTTCCAGAAGCCCTTCTGGAATTTCCTGAGGTGAAGCCTTTATGATCTTTTCACAGTTTATGTCATACAAATACCTTACGGTCGTGTGAAGAAGGAATCATTAATGCTTCACGGTATTTCGCGACAGTGCGTCGCGCTACGTTGATCCCCTGCTGTTTGAGCAGGGTGGTCAATTTGTTGTCACTCAATGGTTTGCCAGGGTCTTCATTGCTGATCAGTTTTTTGATCATGGCGCGTATGGCAGTGGCTGAGCATTCTCCACCCGTTTCAGTGCCGACATGGCTGGAGAAGAAATATTTAAATTCAAAGACACCCCGTGGCGTATGCATATATTTACGCGTAGTGACACGGGAGATGGTAGATTCGTGCAAACCTAGCTGGTCAGCAAGGTCTTTTAGCACCATGGGTTTCATGGCTTCTTCACCATACTGGAAAAAAGCGGATTGGCGTTCAATGATTGCCTGGGCAACCGTTACAATGGTGCTATTGCGGTTTTCCAGGCTTTTGATAAACCAGCGAGCTTGTTGCAGGTTATCCTTGATGTAGTTGGTTTCTTCATCTTTTTTCTGTTGCAAAGCAGTGTTCTTTGCATGTGTGGTTGTTTTTGTAGATGTAGAAGTTAGCATATTTGCATAATAGTCATTTATCTGTAAGGCTGGCTGTGTCTCACTATTCAAAGAAACTTTCCATTTTTCTTGGATGCCACCGTTGTTATTTTTAATGTCGTCGTTGCCGCCGCTGCCGTTGATGTCGTAGTCGCCATCGTCGCAATGAGAACCACGATCATAAGTGCTAACTTTCCTGACGTATATATCAGGTGTAATATAATCAGTCCTGGCTATGCTAAACATTTTCCCCGGTTTTGGATCTAATGAACGGATGAGTGTCATGAGTCGTTCCAAATCTGCGCTCTTTATGTTTAGTGATCTTTTGATACCTGTATAATCTTTTTTTTCGACCAAGTCCAGATGTTTTTCCAGTAAACGTAGTGTTTTTTTGAATAATGGATGGTTTTTGTGCTGCTGTTTTAGCTGTAAAATCAAGCACTCACCAAGGTTTCTTGCTGCAATTCCTGCAGGGCCAAGGTGTTGGATATAATTTAACACGGCCTCGACTTCATCAAACTCAATCAGTAATGATTTTGAAAGGTTCTCGTAAATGTGTTCAAGTGGTTCAGTTAAAAAACCATCGTCGTCGATGTAGTCAATAATCAGGCGGGCAATGGCTTTGTCCTGCACGCTCAGGTTGCTCATCTGGACTTGCCAATCCAGATGATCATGCAAGCCCTGGGTCTCGCTGTGCATGGTTTCAATAAAATCCGAGGTGTTTTTGTCGTTTTGATTCGTGGTTTTCCAGGAAGGATCGTAAATTTCATCCCAGTCGGCATCCAGGTTCATTTCTTCAGGGATATTATCAGTGCTTGAATCGGAAGCACGTACTTCATTTTCTGTTTTATTTTCCTTGCTTTCGATGGATTCCACAGTGGATGAAGAATCACCCAGGGATAAACTGTCATCAACGCGTTCCAGCAAAGGATTGGTTTCCAGTATTTCCTGAATTTCCTGTTGCAGCTCAACAGAAGACAACTGTAACAAACGAATGGCCTGTTGCAGTTGCGGGGTCATGGACATATTCTGCCCAAGCTTTATATTTAATCCCTGTTTTATCATCAGTGCTGGATTTTAGCGTACGCTGTTCCGTTGTTATTGTTAGATAACTTAACTATAGCACGCTTACAGGGTGCTATTTAAAGAAATTCTGATTGATGGTATGAAAATTGCATATATTTTTGTAACTGTAAAGCCTGGCGAATAAAGTTGGACAAATACCGAGTATGGTGTCAGTTGCCATAGCGGTGTCGACTATTTATGATGATATGAAAATAGGATGTGATATATTAAAGCACATATGAAAAAAGCTGTTATTCTCCTCTCTGGTGGTATGGATTCTGCCACTGTTTTAGCCTACGCCCGGAAGCAGGGCTATGAATGCTATGCCCTGAGTTTCCGCTATGGACAGCGGCATGGCTCGGAATTGCTTGCCGCTGAAAAACTTGCAAAACATTATGGGGTTGATCATAAAGTAATTGACCTGGATTTGTCCCGTTTTGGTGGTTCTGCTTTAACTGATCAAGGAATAGACGTACCTGATTTTAAAGAAAACAAAGAACAAGCTGTCATTCCCGTCACCTATGTACCCGCCCGTAACACGGTTTTTTTGTCGGTTGCACTGGCCTGGGCAGAGGTGTTACATGCGCATGATATTTTTATTGGCGTGAATGCCGTAGATTATTCTGGCTATCCTGATTGTCGCCCAGAATTTATCGAAGCGTTTGAAAAACTGGCAAGCCTTGCGACACGTGAAGCTGTTGAAGGAACCGTACGCTTAACAATTCATACGCCATTAATAGATTTGAGCAAAGCAGAGATAATCCAACTCGGTAATAAGCTAGGTGTAGATTATTCTCAAACCATTACCTGCTACCAAGCCAATGCAGAAGGTTATGCCTGTGGCAGTTGTGATGCCTGTATGTTACGCAAAAAGGGGTTTGAGGAAGCAGGGTGCGCAGATAATACCCGCTATGTTTAATCCCCGTTTTTTTGATATAAAAAAGCCGTAAAACCTCTTGAAAGCGAACTTTGGTAGTGTATACTACCGCCTCTCTTGATTAGGAGTACTTTAAAAAGGCTCTTGATGACAAGAAAGGGCCGTTAGCTCAGCCGGTAGAGCAGTTGACTTTTAATCAATTGGTCGAGCGTTCGAATCGCTCACGGCCCACCATATT
>CAZPEE010000134.1:0-6669 GCA_964585525.1 uncultured Cocleimonas sp. | reverse complement strand
GCCCTGCACCACCACAGCCATACACTTTACCCTGCCCAACTGAGGATTCTAGGATTATGAACATTATCTATGCCGGGACACCGGATTTTGCCGTGCCTGCATTGCAAGCCCTGATGGCTTCCGGCCATGAGGTGCTTGCCGTATACACACAACCAGACCGTCCCGCAGGGCGTGGCCGGAAACTTCAGTTTGGCCCGGTAAAACAAGTGGCTGTTGACGCAGGCATTCCTGTAGAGCAGCCACTCTCTTTAAAAGATAATGAGGCGCAAAATGTATTACGGGATTTTCAGGCAGATGTGATGGTGGTGGCGGCTTATGGTTTAATGCTACCACAAGTCGTCCTGGATATGCCAAGGTATGGTTGCTTGAATATCCATGCGTCCCTGTTGCCGCGCTGGCGTGGCGCGGCACCGATTCAACGGGCGATTCAGGCAGGGGATGCACAAACCGGGGTTACCATTATGCAAATGGCATTGGGTTTGGATACCGGTGATATCTTGTATAAAACCGCTTGCCCTATTACTGCTGATGATACCGGGCAGACGATTCACGACAAGCTCGCGGTAGATGGCGCAGAAGCGATTCTGAAGGTGCTGGAGCAAATTGAACATAAGACCTTGTCACCTGAAAAGCAGGATGAGAGTCTGACCTGTTATGCGCATAAACTGACCAAGCAGGAAGCCGAAATTGACTGGTCACAATCAGCCCGGCAAATAGACCAGGCCATCCGTGCTTTTAATCCCTGGCCGGTCGCCTATACCCGGTTTAATGGCAAGCCTTTACGCTTGTTTATGTCATCGGTGCTTGATCCGGCCAGTGAGCAAGCTGCAGGAACGGTTATTGATGAATCCGCCGAAGGTATCAAAATTGCCACGGGGGATGGTGTCCTGAATCTGACCCGCTTGCAATTACCCGGAAAAAAAGCCATGGATGTTGCCGACTTTTTAAATGGTCATTCCTTGCTGGATGTAAAATTGCCATCATGAGTGCATTAAATGCCCGTGCCAGGGCTGCTCAAATATTGCAGCGTGTGATTTACCAGGGTGAATCCTTGGGTACGGCTTTGCCAGGTGGCGCACAGAGTGACCCGCTGACCAGTGATTTATGTTACGGCTGCCTGCGTTGGCATGAACCATTATCTGCCTTGCTGGATGCACTTTTATCCAAGCCACTGAAAAAAAAGGATAAGGATGTTGAATGCCTGTTGCGTGTTGGCCTGTATCAGATTGTTTATCAAAAAACACCGGATCATGCTGCTGTAAATGAAACGATCAAGGCACTTAAATCATTAAAGAAGCCCTGGGCGAAAAAGCTCTTGAACGGGGTGTTGCGAAATTTCCTGCGCAAACAGGATGTCTTGTTAACAACCATTAAAAAGCAGGAATCTGTGTGTTTTGCCTTTCCAGGATGGTTGCTGGGTAAAATCAAAAAAGCCTATCCCGATAACTGGCAAGCCATTTTAGATGAAAGCAATAAACGTGCTCCGATGACGCTGCGCGTTAATCTATCGCGTCAAAGCAGGGAAGCTTATCTGCAAAAGCTACTGCAAAGTGACATCAAGGCATTGCCTGTTGGGTCAGTTGAATCTGCCATTATTCTGCAACAGCCGATCAATGTCCATGAACTACCAGGGTTTGATGAAGGAGAGGTTTCTGTGCAGGATGCTGCAGCACAACTGGCAACGATTTTGCTGGATTGTGAGGAAAGCATGAGCGTGCTGGATGCCTGTGCTGCACCTGGGGGTAAAACCGGGCATATCCTGGAAAGTGCAAAAAAATTGTCCCTATTGGCTATTGATAATAGTGAAAACCGTTTAAAGCGTGTCAGCGAAAACCTAAACCGCCTAAAGCTTGATGCAGACTTGCTGGCGATTGATGCTGCGGAGGTTGGAAGCTATGCCGCTGACAGTCAATTTGACCGGATATTGCTGGATGCACCTTGTTCTGCTACCGGTGTTATCCGCCGCCATCCAGATATAAAAGTATTGCGTCGTCCCTCGGACATTGCTGCCTTGCAGGTACAGCAACAACGCTTGCTGGAAGCATTATGGGAAATCGTTAAACCGGGGGGGATTCTGTTATATGTGACCTGTTCAATCTTGCCTGAGGAAAATGAGCAACAAGTGAGTGCTTTTTTAAAACAGCATAATGATGTTGAACTAATGCCAATAGATAAGGCTCAGAGACAGGGAAGGCAGGTGTTTCCGGGGGAAGACAGCATGGATGGTTTCTATTTTGCAAAATTGCGAAAAATTCGGGATATGCCGGTTAATAATGTGTAAAAGTGTCGCAAAAAAACCAAAAAATGGTTAAAATACAACACATGTTGCTTATGAAGAAAAATCACGGTGTTTTGTTACGCCCTTTGATACTGGCGTTTTTCCTGTTGGTATTTTCACCAATGGCACTGGCGGCTGGTCAAGTCGAGTTCAAGGATTTTAAAGTGTTGGGTAAAGCACCTAATTATCAGGTGGTGACCCGTGTGGAATTTCAATTAACCAACTATTTAAAGAATGCTTTGCTCAATGGGGTAACCTTAAAGGCACATATCCAGATTCGCCTGGGACAACATCGAAGCTGGTGGTTCAATAAGGATAAACAATTGTTAACTGCGACCTACCAGTTAAAATACCATGCCTTGAGCCGGCGTTATTTATTAACCCGGGTTGATACCAATGAGCATTGGAATTTCGCCAGCTTACCCGCTTTGTTGAGAAAATTGGGTGAGTTGCGAAAATATAAGCTTCCCAAGCTTCCAGATGTGAAAAAAGGTGATGATTATTATCTTTTAGCGGTTGCTGACCTGGTGCCTGCCTCATTACGCCTGCCGCTTCGTATCCAGTCATTTTTTAGTGATGAATACGGGATTACCAGTGAAGGTGTATTTTGGCCCTTACCCTAAGGACACTTTTTTTTCGGGTTTTCCCGATTGCCATTACTTTCTTGCTATTGGCTATATCCCTGGTACTGCTTAATATATCCACGAAAAACCCACAGCAATCCAGTGACATCAATACCTGGTTAATCCCGCTTAATATTATTATTTTCCTGATTTTGTCATCGCTTATTATCACCAGTGGTGTCAAGGTTTTCAAAGGGTTGCGGGCAAGACAGGCGGGCTCCCGTTTTACTTTACGCTTAATGTATGCGTTTTCAGTTTTGACGATTTTACCGGTGCTGGTTGTTTCTTATTTTTCCATGAATTTTATTGGCGACCGGATTGATAACTGGTTCAATGTAAAAATCGAAGGCGCGCTGGATGACTCACTGGAGCTTGCGCGTAATTCACTGGATGTTCGGATACGACAGCATTTATTCAACCTTGAACGCGTTGCAGAAGCTTTATCAACAAAAGATGAGCTTGATTATTCTGCCTTTCTGGAACGCCAAATGAACGCAATGGGTGCCTATGAGCTGGTGCTTCTCGGAAGTAATAAACGGGTTATTGTCTATAGTGGTTATGATACGGGAACCTTGATCCCCCATTTTCCGGCTGATTTGATTTTCCGCAAATTATCTACCCGGGGTTATATGTATCAACTGGAGCCTGTGGGCAAAGAGGGTTTGTACTCACGTGTTGCGGTGAGTCTTAAATCCAGTGTGGGCCGGGAAACACTGATTTTAACGGCGTTGTTCCCTTTTTCTGAAAAAGAGCAAATACTTGCTGAAAATGTGCAGAATACCTATAACCAATACCAGGAAATTAATTATCTGCGGTCGCAAATAAAAAACAGTTTCAGGCTGACCCTTTTTTTAATCATGTTGTTGTCCATTTTATTTTCAGTATGGGCAGCTTTCATTTATTCCCAGCGTTTAACGGAACCGGTCAGAACACTGCTGGAAGGTACGCTGGCAGTGGCTTCGGGTAATTTGCAGAAAAAATTACCCGTTGCCGAAAAAGATGACTTTAGTCTTTTAGCGCGCTCATTTAATACCATGACGGCCAGGCTTTCGGCGGCGAAAAGGGAAAGCGAAGAAAGTCAGCAACGCATGAAGCGACAACACGATTACCTGAATATTGTGCTGGATAATTTGACATCGGGTGTGATCACGGTTGATGAAAAGCTGGTGATCAGGCGCATCAATACCGTTGCGGTACAAATTTTAGGTATGCCCGCACAGCAATATACCGGAAAAACGCTTAATGATATTTGTGAATCACACAAAGAACTTCTGCCTTTTTGTGAGACGGTTATACATTGCCTGCATGATAACGATGCGCATCAACACGGCTTGGCTGATACTGATGGAAAAGATGAGAAAAACGCAGTTAGCACGAGCAATCATATAAGCCTCAGAAACCATCACAGTGCTAATGATGGCAATGAGTGGCAGGCAGAAATAAACCTGTTTGTGGATGGAAAACGCCGTACCTTGATGTGTCGTGGCGCAAAGCTGCCAGCTTTGCTGGACGGTTCACAAGGTTATGTGCTAGTTATTGATGATATCAGTGAAATGATTCAGGCTGAACATGATGCGGCCTGGAGTGAGGTGGCAAGGCGTTTGGCGCATGAAATCAAAAATCCTTTAACCCCGATTCAACTTTCAGCCGAACGATTACTGAGCCGTTTAAAACCTAAACTGGATGATGAATCCGCCGATTTATTGCAACGCATGAGTAATACCATTGTAAATCAGGTTGACACGATGAAGAAAATGGTCAATGCGTTTAGTGAATATGCACGGGCACCCGCGTTAAAATTGCAGGATGTTGATATGCGTGACTTGATAGGTGAAGTGGTTGAACTTTACCGCAATAATCAGTTTAATACCGATGTTCATGTGGATCTGGTTGATGAAAAGTTACCCCGAAAGTTACATATTGATAGTGACCGGATTAGACAGTTGCTGGTTAACCTGATAAAAAATGCACTGGAAGCGACAGAAGATGCATCGCCAGGCACAAAAAATACCAATACCAATGGAGATACTGAGGAACAGGGTATTAACCCCGCAGCTGTTTCAGTTTCGGCTAAACTTGAGGTAACGGATAACGGTAAGTTTTATGTCATTAGTGTGAGTGACAACGGCCCGGGTATTGATGAAGATCTACTACCCACACTGTTTGAGCCCTACACCAGCACCAAAAGTAAAGGCTCGGGTTTGGGATTGGCTATTGTTAAGAAGATTGTGGAAGAACATAATGGGCAAGTGTTTGCAAAAAACAAAAAATCAGGAGGCGCAGTAATCAGCGTCTATTTACCTGTTGATAGAGCCTAGCCATAATAACGCCATAAAGGAATGAGAGAGAAATATGTCAGCACCTTATATATTAGTTGTAGATGATGAACCTGATATCCGCCAATTGGTTAGTGAGATACTGGAGGATGAAGGCTATGAAGTTGCCGTAGCTGAAAATGCAGAACAGGCCAAAGAGTTACGTCGTAAACGTCGCCCGGATATTGTCTTGCTGGACATCTGGATGCCGGGTGAAGATGGCATCTCCCTGCTTAAAAGCTGGCATAAAACGGGCTCCCTGTATTGTCCCGTTATTATGATGTCTGGCCACGGCACCATCGAAACGGCTGTTGAGGCAACGCGTCTGGGAGCCTATGATTTTATTGAGAAGCCATTATCCATGGCCAAAATGCTTCTCACAATTGAAAATGCATTGCGCTCTGAAAAACTACTGCAAGAAAATAAAGGTCTACGGGATCAATTAAGCGCTCCGGTCAGCCCGATTGGTAGTAGCGAAGTCATGGATAATTTGCGCGAGCAGGCAAAGCGTATCGCACGGCATCATCAAACGGTACTCATTTATGGTGAGTCGGGTGTCGGCAAGGAGGTCTTTGCACGCTATATACATGCGCAAAGTGATCACAACGACAGGGCATTTATTAAAGCAACCATTTCCTCGCTGGAGCCAGGCCAGATCCTGGGGAAATTATTTGGTCGCGAATCAGGTGATAAAGTTGAATACGGCCTTTTTGATGAGGCAAATGGTGGCAGCCTGTATCTTGCCGATATTGCTGCCTTGCCTGCCGATGCCCAAAACCACCTGTTACAAGCACTTCGGGATGGCTATTATTATCGTGAAAAGGGTAAAGAGAAAATTGCGCTGGATATAACCCTGATCGTCTCATCCCAGCATGATTTGCGTGATGATGTGGATGCAGGCAATTTTAATGAAGAATTATATCAGCGGCTTAGCGTGGTTCCTTTAATGATTCCGGGCTTGCGTGACCATCCACAGGATGTGCCTGAACTGTTAAATTATTACGTTGACCAGCTAACCGAAGTTGATGGCTTGCCCTATCGACATTTTTCAGTGTCTGCACAAAATTTTTTAAGAAATCATAACTGGTTTGGCAATATCCGTGAACTACGCAATCTGGTGCAACGCTTGTTGATAATGGGCACTGAGGTTGAAATATCCCAGGAAGAAGTTGAATCAGTCCTGGGTGCAGAGGTTCCTATTTTCGCCCAGGCAGTTGGGACTACGCCAGAAAGTTTGTTTGAATTACCACTGAGACAGGCAAGGGATCAATTTGAACATGATTATCTGGATCACCAGCTTAAAAAAGTGGAAGGCAATGTCAGCAAATTGGCCAAGTTGGTGCAAATGGAGCGTACCCATTTGTATCGCAAGATGCGTTCATTGGATATAGATCCCAAAAAATACGGCAAAAAGTAGTCGTTGTACAGTTCATCCTGAGGAATCTAGGATTAT
>CAZPEE010000133.1:0-6688 GCA_964585525.1 uncultured Cocleimonas sp. | reverse complement strand
GGGCTGGACAAGACCATGAAGGCGCTTTTTGCCTTGATGGGCTTGGCCATGTAAACAGTCCCGTAACACGTGCTGTTTTTTAGCAGGTGTTACACCGACTCTGTTCCACTGTCTTTAAACGAAGCCACTAAGGGTAGGTGTCACCACTGCCCTAGCGCGGCGGGCGGCTTGCTGCTGAGCACCCGCAGGGAAGATGGGAAGCCTTGCAAGCCGCATGACGCGCGGCCCGGTGGGCAAGCTGTCCGGCGCTACAACAGCTTTCGGTAATCGCAGTCCAGCATCGCCGCCAGCTTCTTCGCGTTGGCTTTGCCGATCACGCGCTTGTTGTGTTCCATTTCGGAGAGATGGTGCTGGCGGATGCCGGTCTTGTCGGCCAGTTCGGCCTGGGTCAGTTCGGCACGTTGGCGATACAGGCGCAAGTAATAGCCCGGCGTGCGGTAGTCGTCGCCGTGGCGCTGTTTGGCTTCGTCGTGAAGCGCCTTGGCCGATACCCGGTCTTCTTCCAGGTATTGGTCCAGCGTGGCGCGGATCATCTTTTTCAGGCGACCCTGGTTCACTTTGCCACTGGGCTTTAAGACCACATCGCCCAGGTCATGATGGATTTTCAGTGCTTGGCTCATCGGTAAGCCTCCCGTCGGTGTCCGACATAAAATACTTCGATCTCTAAGGTCTGTTCATCGGTGACCCGGTAGCGCATCCGGTAGCGGTAATTCAGCCGCAGGCGGTATTCGTCATCGTCCGTTTTCAGGGTGTTCCACCCTTGCGGGTTGATGCCCTGTTCTTCCAGATCCGCCACCGCGAGGTCGGCTAAATCCTGGATGGATCGCGGCAACTTCGGCAGTTGCTTGTGCGCTTTCCGGGTCAGGTAAACAGTCCAGGTCATAGTGGGAGTATATACCATTTATTGGTATATTTCATTTCCTTTGTTTATCGGTGGGTTTGGGGGGTTCTTGAGCCGTTTTTGGCGTCATCCTCGCCGGATGGGTCGCGGTGTGGATCTCTTTCAACTGTCTTATGCTGACTTGCGTGTAAATCTGCGTGGTCGATACGTTGGCATGTCCAAGCATGGCCTGGATAAAGCGGATATCGGCGCCGTTTTCCAGCATCAAGGTCGCCATGGTGTGTCTAAACAGGTGACAGCTTCCGGTCTTGCCGGTGTCGGCGGCATTCACATAGTCACGCACTAACTGCGTCATGCGGTTGCGGGTAAATGCTTCGCCCAGGTTGGTCAGGAACAGGGTGCCGTCATCGTCGGGCATCGCCAGTTCCGCTCTCACCTCGTCGCGGTATTTGATGATCCAGGCCAGGGCACGTTCACCAATCGGCACCATGCGATCCTTCTTACCTTTGCCCTGACGCACCATCAGCGTGCCGCGGTCGGTGTCGATGTCATACAGGTTGATATGGATCACTTCCATGCGCCGGATGCCGGTTGAGTACAGGGTTTCCAGTATGGCGCGATCCCGGAGTCCGAAGGCGGTTTTAATGTCAGGTTGATTAATAATGAGTTCGACTTCCGGCTGGGTCAGGACATGCTTGGGCAGGCGCTTTTCCAACCGTGGCAAGTCGATCTCACTGGCGGGGTTATAGAGGATGTAATTTTCACGCGTCAGCCATTTGAAGTAGGCGCGCACCGGCGTTAATCGGGTGTGTTGGCTTCGGGTTGATAACGGCTCGCCGTTCTTTTTGCGGTAGTGGAACAGGTAGCGCTGGTAGCGTTCCAGGATCGGCTTGGTGATGTCCTGCGGTCGGGATAAGCCGCGCTCGATGCACCAGTCGATAAAGTAACGCAGGTACACTTCCCGGTTTTCGGTGGTTCTGTCCGAGTAATTTTTTACCCGCATCCATTCTAAAAAACGCAGCATGTAGGCGTACAGGCTGTCGGGGTCGGTGGGGTCGCCTAGCGGTGGTAACGGTGTATGTTGGCCTTTCTTCGGCATGGCGATTACTTATGTTCAGGATGAACGGTATGCAGCGGGCGCAGGGATGCGCAGGAGCTGTCCGAAGCAACAGCGGCTAAAGGCAAGCTATCGGTACGGTGTGATGCAGAGGGGTTTTTATCGATAAAGACCTTTTCCCGCCCCTTTTCCGATGATTCTGGATAATCCCTTGTCACGCTTGGCTTTGCGCCGTTTTTGCCACCCTGACTTGCCCCTGACTTGGGGCTAACTTGACCCTGACTTGGGGCTGTCTTTTGCGTGTTTTGCCCTGACTTTTTTGCGTCATAACCTAACTTTTCAGGGTCAATGAGACCCATCAAGTGCTTTTCCTGGCTTTCCAGATCGCCATCATAAAGCAGTTCGTACACCAGGCTTTGCCCACGGCCACCGCGATGCACCAGCAGGTATTCCAGTTCGGTCAAGCGGCTGCAATGGATTTTCAGTTGGCCATCGCTCCAGCCAGTTACGGCGCGGATGTCGCGGCGGCTAAAGCGGTAATCCTTTTGCTCGATGCCCTGCTTCTTACATGCCTGCGTGACCATCCGGTAAACATGCTTTAACAGCGTGCGCGTCTGCGGCGGCAGTTCATCCAGGGTTCTACCCAGCACGTCATGGGCCAGCCGATTCGCCGTCTCAATGTCGTCTTTTGTGACTTCGACATAGCTGAGTAACTGACCGTTATGGTTGACTGTTTTAACCTGGCGCTGGTATTGATGCAGCAAGGCAATCGCTTTTATCAGCGTCAGGTATTTCATATGGTCACGCCGGGTTCTGGTTTTATCATCGATAAAGGTCAGTTGTTCGGCGAAGGGATTGGCGACTAAAAGAGGACGCAGTTAACCGTTGCGCATTTCGATGAAGCTGGATGATGTGTTTCTTGTCTTCATTTTGCAGCAAGCCTTCCAGGGTTTGCTGTTTACGCTGCATGGCGTGGATGGCCTGGGTCTGCTCGCGGCTTTCATTCACGGTGAGCACCATGCAGCGATTCATCAGTTCTTCGTCGATGTCGATGGCGGTGGTGGTTAAAAACAACATCACCGGGCCTTCAACATGATATTCCTTGGTCACCATATTGCCGGTGGCATCATCCTTGCCGGTCGATGCAATGGTCAATTCGCCTTCGGATTGTAATAACTTCAAGGCATAGCGGGCATTCTCCGCGCCTTCTTCTTCGGCTATCGCCAGGATTTTATGTTTCAGGTTGGTCTCGCCCATGTAAAACAGGCTCTGCCCGGTCATGGCGCTGTACTGCACCCGCTCTTCCTCCGGCATCAGGGCCAGGATGGCATCCATCAAGGCGCTTTTGCCGGCGGCACTGGTACTTTGGATAATGATCGCCAAGGGTTTGTCCAACTTGCGGCTGACACAGGATAAATAACCCACCAGCTTATTGGTTTCCTCACCCACCACACCGGCAGTATGGAAGTCATCGAGGATACGTTGCAGCAGGTTTTTATCTTGTAACAGTTCGATGGCTTGTTGTTGTTCGTCGTCATTGAGTGGTGGTGTTTCTTTTTTCGGTGTGAGGGTATTTTTAATCTGTTTGTCTTGCAGTTCTTCCAGCTTCAATAACACAAGCCCTAAGTCTTTTTTAATGACTTCATCCTGTACACCCAGTTCACTGGCCGCTTGGTGGATAAACGTATGCCGGGGACGTGAGGCGTAAATATCGAAGGTGTCGATGTGGACGTGTTCACCCCGCGATACCAGCACATTTACTTTTAGCTGCTCATGGCCCATGTTTTTGTGCAGGCCGCGGATGCGGTAGTTGCGATCGCCGAGTTTGATATTGATCTCACGCTCGTCGATGTGGGCATCAACGGATGGCGGGGGTTCCGGTTGCGGTGTGGCTATGGAAGGTTCTGGCAGTTCGGCGGTTTGAGCGGCTAAGGAAGGAAGCGCCTGTGCCTGCTCGATGGCTTCCGGCTCAACGCTGGATAACGGGCT
Organism: uncultured Cocleimonas sp.; assembly: GCA_964585525.1. Taxonomy (GTDB): domain Bacteria; phylum Pseudomonadota; class Gammaproteobacteria; order Thiotrichales; family Thiotrichaceae; genus Cocleimonas. The sequence continues at coordinate 2,801 of CAZPEE010000133.1, read as the reverse complement.
GTCACTGGCGGCGGTGGTAATTTTCGGAGCCTTGCCGCTGCCCATCCACTCGGCTTTTCGGATTACCAGCCCCAGACTCTTGGCGGCAGGCGTTACCTGCAAGGCGTACTCGTTGGCATCCATGCCCTTGGGGAACAGAATGCGGAAGGCATCGATGCCGTTTTCATTTAATAACCTGGCTAACTTTTCTGCTGCACTATTTCCCGCGTCGTCTCTGTCGTAAGCAATCAGCACCCGTTTAATATCGTGCTGCTTGAAGGCGACTAAATGGTCATCGGTAAAACCGCCCGTACCATAACTGGCGGTGACGTTTCGAAACCCGTTGACCCAGAAGGTCATCGCATCGATCAGGGCTTCACATAAAATGATTTCATCGCTGGCTTTCAGGGCCTGGCTGTTCCACACGCCTTGATGCGGACCCGGTAAATACAGATGTTGCGGTGTGCCTTTGCGTAAACGATTACCCAACAGCTTGCGGCCATACACTTCGGTGATGATGCCGTGCTCGTCCATTACCGGCACCACCAGGGAGCCGGTAAAATGTTCGTGGCCGCTTTGGCGCAGCAGGCCGATGCCCTGCAACTGGCCACGGATTTCGGCACCGGCCTTGCGGTTCTTCTCCGGCAGGCGATAGGCCAAGGTGCGGTTGGCGTACCCCAACTTGAAGGTGTCGATCAGCTCGGCGCTTTTTAAGCCCCGGCTTTCCAGATACTCCAGGGCCTCCGGCGATTGCTTCAAGGTCTCGTGGTAATAGTGGATCACCCGTTTCAGGGTGGCCTGGCTGTTGGGATTGGCGGCTAATGGTTCAGGGTGTTTGTGGGTGGTGTTGCGCTTGACGGGTTTGTCGCTGGCGGCGAGCAATCCGGCGTTGCCTTCTTTTAGCAGCTCGACGGCATGGCGGAAGCTTAACCCTTGGGTTTTCATCACCCAATCAATCACCGTGCCCGCCGCCTCGCAGCCAAAGCAATGGAACAGGTTCTTTTTGGGGCTGATGATCAGCGAAGGGGTATCGTCACCGTCGTGGAACGGGCAGCGGATCGCGTAGTCTTTGCCCTGCTTTTTGGGCTGGTAACCCTGGCTCTCGACCAGACGCAATAAAGACACCTGGTCTTTGAGTTTGGCGATTTCATCGTCTGATAATCGAGCCATATTTTTTCTCCTAAATCGTGATGTCGGTAAAACCCTGTCAACCCCCTTTTCACATTTTTTTGAGGTTGATTTTCGGGACACTCGCGTGTACGATTCTAGGACATTAACGAGGCTAGGACAAGCACTATGTACGAAAACCGGGTTTACACTACTGGGCAAACGAACGACAGGAGTTTGTCTATGCCCAAGTATGTGAGCGCGACACTGGCCGATTTTGGCAAGCGTCTGGCCCAACTCAGGAAGGATGCCGGATACACCCAGAAGGAACTGGCCGATGAGATCAACTCAACCCGGCGGGTGATTGCGTATTACGAGACCGAGAGTGAACATCCACCGGCCAATCTGCTGGTTGATCTGGCCAAAGCACTCAATGTGACCACCGATGAGCTGCTCGGCGTCAAACCGATTAAACAGAAGGCGGCTAAAACGGATAATCGCTTGCAGCGCCGCTTACAGCAGATCGAGAAGTTACCGGCCAAGGAGCGGCGGCAACTGGTTCAGGTCATTGATACGTTTTTGAAGGCCGCTCAGGTATGACCGTGTGATGACTGGCTAAGTTAATGGATAGGCGCTGGGCCAGGGTGCTACCAACACCCAGGCCCAGCTAATCACAACAACCTGTAGACGAGGTTATTATGACTAAAGGCAATGATACGCCAGCTTTGTGCTCGGCCAAAACGAAAACGCAGCAACGGCGGTTAAAAGTCAGAGAGACTTATCACTCCTACCAGCTCCGCCAGAACGGCAACGACCGCACACCCATCGGGGAAATCCACCTGAAAGGCCATTGGTTGATTGAGGCCGGATTTAATATTGATGCACCGGTAAAAATTCGGGTGATGCAGGGGTGTCTGGTGGTGACTGCTGAGTAGGTAAAATAAAGCCCCGCGAAGCGGGGCTTTGTTTTAGTTTAGCCATTCAGCTTTAGGGGAATAGGCACACAATATATCCAAACAGTCATTTGGCGTATAAATAGCGTAATGAACAATATCTTCATTCTCATGGGTACCCTGGCTTGTATTCTGAAACCACTCTAGATAATTTGAAGAAGTAACAATAAAAAATCCCCATCTCCCTAGACTAGGGTCTTCATCAAAGCGATCGTAAGATATTAAATCCCCCTCATCAATACCTCTATAGGCAAGCACAGGGTCAAATGTTATTCGCAACATTTTTGCTTGATCGCCAGTCCCTTTGAGCAATAGCCTGAAGCCTTCATAATCGTTATGCAGTCCTTCTAGATACATCTCATCTGGCAGCTCTGATATAGGCTCCCATTTTTTAAAGCTATTCTTTCGCATGAGAGTTACTCATTAAAGCGGAATTTTATTCTATTTTTGCCTTGCTGTATTTCTAAAGTGGGAGGACCACTATTAGAACTACCTGGTCTGACGTTGACTTGCCGCCCATCTGGCAGCGTGCCTGTTCTTCCCGGACCAAATGCAGTATCAATATCCTTTACGTTTTTAGGACCCAAAGCATCAAAGTCTTTATTTGCCTGGTTAAAACCACCAGAACGATCAAACTGGCTAGTACGTCCCTTCGTTTTACCGCCTGGTTTAGAACCCTTAATCAGATCGTCAACACTTCTTCCCCCCTTTGCAACTTTTTTGATTCTCGATGCAGCCCGTCCGGCCTTAATGGCCTGACCA
>CAZPEE010000132.1:0-6710 GCA_964585525.1 uncultured Cocleimonas sp. | reverse complement strand
TAAACACTTGCTTGTTTTTCTTCATCATGCTCTTCGTGGTAAAAACAATGTTTTTTAACTACGATGCCAACGGCAACCGCCTGAACCTCATTACTTACTATAATGGCTGTCTTGTTCTTATTTTCATGGGCTTAGGATAGCTTAGTTGTACCTGGCTGTAAAAGTGTAGGGTTATTGTTTTAACAGGGTTGAATAACCGTAGCTATTGCTTAATTTGGTGAGGAATAACTTTGCGCCTTTGGCAACGTTTTCTGTCCAGTCATTCGAGGCATCATCATCGGTATTATCGGTTACATATTTATAACAATCAAAAGCCGTATCATGGTGCTCACAGACTTTATGAAGTGCATAGCCTTCCATGTCGATCAGGTCGATGTTGATCGTTAACCCTTCCAGGTGCAGGCCAGAATCGGTTACAAAAGAATCACCGGATGCCAGGACTATGCCGTTTGCTTCGGGTAGTTTTTCATCGCTTTCAAAAGGTGTTACTCCACGTGGTACGCCCAAACCACGTACATCCATATCACGTTGTATGAAGGTGTCGATTTTGAGCAGTCCGGATTTGCCACTGACGCTACCTGCCGTGCCGTAGTTGATCACTAGGTCAGGTTTATAATAAAGGATGGCTTCATACAGTTTTATGGCGGCATTCAGCTTGCCAACGCCGGTGTGTACGACTGGTGCAAATTTATCCAGTTCGGGCGTTTCCATTTCCAGCGCGGCGACGATGATGTATTTTGATGATTTTGCCATCGTTACTTAAATCCAAATTGACTAATCACCTGCAAACTGACACAGTGCAAATACCGGGCAATCCAGTGCTTCTTTTAGTTTGTTACTTCCGCCCAGGTCTGGCAAATCAACCACGAAGCAACTTTCGATAATATTGCCATCAAGCTGGCGTAGCAGTTTAACGGCTGCTGCGGCTGTGCCACCAGTGGCGATGAGATCGTCAATCAGCAAAATGCGGTCATTGGGTTTGACACAATTGCTGTGGACTTCAATACTATCTTCACCATATTCAAGTTGATAGCTTTGAGAGATGGTATCACCGGGGAGCTTGCCTGCCTTGCGCACCGGGATAAAACTTGCGCCAAGTTCATAAGCCACTACCGTGCCAAAAATAAAACCACGTGCCTCGATGCCCGCTACTGCCGTGATATTCTGGTGCAGGTAGCGATGTACGATGGTGTCGATGGTCATACGCAGTGCAGTCGGTTCTTCGAGCAGGGTGGTAATGTCGCGGAATTGTATGCCGGGCTTGGGATAATCCGGGATGGTCCTGATAGCTGCTTTGATAATATCGCGCATACATAAATCTCATTAATTCGAATGGTTTAATCAAGCATTGTAGTTTACTATGAGCGCCTCTAAAAATACGATACTTATGTATGAAATCATTTGTTTCTTCCTGCCTTGTTCTGGGTGGTGCTCGCTCAGGAAAAAGTCATTATGCTGAGCAGTTGGCAATAAACACGGCACTGGAAAAGGTCTATATTGCAACGGCGACAGCACAGGATGAGGAAATGCAGGCACGGGTTGAGCAACACAAACAGGCTCGTTTATCCGCAAACTGGATCACGGTTGAAGAACCTTTATCCCTGGCAGGGACACTAAAGCAACAGGCATCCTCTGAGCGGGTAATACTGGTTGATTGCCTGACCATGTGGTTGATCAATTTACTGATGCTGGAAGATGATGAACGATTGCAGCATGAGGTACAAAATTTACTACACGTTTTGCCGGGTTTGCCGGGAAAAATTATTTTGGTGAGTAACGAAATCGGTTTGGGCGTTATTCCCATGGGTGAACTTACGCGCCGTTATGTGGACGAAGCCGGGTATTTGCATCAAATGCTTGCACAACAAATGGACCAGGTCGTGTTAATCGTGGCTGGCTTGCCGCATGTTTTGAAAAATGAAAGATGAAAGATGAAATAAGATAAGGAATTCATATCATGAAATGGATTGAAAAAGTATCTCCGCAAAGGAACCCTAGCTTTAAGCAAACAGCTCAAGAGCGCCAGGCGCAATTAACCAAACCGCCCGGTTCTTTAGGCAGGCTGGAACAAATTGCCATACGACTTGCTGATTTACAGCAACGCAACCAACCAGCTGTCGATAATATCGCCATCAGTGTATTTGCCGCCGACCATGGTGTGGTGGAAGAGGGTATTTCGGCATTTCCACAAGAAGTGACCGTACAAATGATTAGCAATTTTTTAAACGGTGGTGCGGCAATCAGTGTCATGGCGAAACAGCTTGATGCACAGATGGAAGTTGTTGATGTGGGTGTTTTGCACGCCTTGCCTGAACAAGATGGCCTGGTTATCCAGCGTGCGGGTAATGGCACGGCAAATAGTGCTAAACAGGAAGCCATGACAGAGGATCAATTGGATCTTGCCATGCAGGCTGGTTTTGATGCGGTTGAACGAGCAAAAAACAACGCTGCGGATATGTTTATTGGCGGTGAAATGGGTATTGGCAATACGACCCCTGCTTCGGTGTTATACAGTGCTTTACTGGGCTTGAGTGCAAGCCAGACCAGTGGTGCCGGAACAGGTCTGGATGGGGCGGGCATTAATCGCAAAATTGAAGTTGTCGAGCGTATTTATAATATGCACCAGAGCCAGTGCAAAGATAATCCACTGGCGTGGTTGCGCTGTGCCGGTGGCTTTGAAATTGCCGCATTGACCGGCGCATACATCCACGCGGCGCAGCAAGGTTTGCCGGTTCTGGTTGATGGTTTTATCAGTAGCGCTGCTGCACTTTGTGCGGTTCGGATCAATCAAAGTGTAGCTGACTGGCTATTCTTTTCACATGTCTCCGCAGAGCGTGGCCATCAAAAGGCACTGGTTGAAATGGGACAGCAGCCTTTGCTTGACCTTGGTATGCGACTTGGAGAGGGTAGTGGTGCTGCGGTCGCTGTGCCCTTGATGCGCGCTGCCTGTGCATTGCATAACCAGATGGCGACCTTTGAAGAAGCTGCGGTCGCGGGAAAATTATAGACTGGCTATGAAAAGACCTTTTTACCTTGCCTTGTCATTGCTGACACGGTTCCCAGCACCGCCGCTAGAAGATGTTGATGATCAGGATTCAGGCTATTCAGCCTTGTTCTACCCCGTCATTGGTCTTTTGATAGGTCTTGTGCTGGTTCTGCCTTTATTGTTTTTGCCTCATACCAGCCCTTTATTACCCGCAATTTTAGTCGTTATCTGGGTAGTAATAAGCGGTGGTTTACACCTTGATGGATTAGCTGATAGCGCCGATGCCTGGCTCGGAGGCTTCAGCAAAGGTGTAGCGGATGAACAAAAAACACATAAAATTTTGAAAGATTCGGCGCTAGGCATGGCAGGTGTTGTAGCAATTGTGTGTGTTTTGTTACTAAAATATGCCGCAATTGCCAGTTTACTTCAGGTTTCGCATTTATCGGGTGTTGAGGTTTTAACTATTTTGTTTGCGCCAGTGATCGGGCGCAGCATGATTTTGTTGCTGTTCCAATCGACAGACTATAAACGCGAAAACGGTCTAGCATCAACAATAGTCGCCAATCTTCCTGCAAATGCAGCCGGTGTACTTATTTTACTTTGCCTTGCTGCAGCCTTTATGGTATCAGCTGGTGGCCTGCTTTTTGTATTAATCGGTTTTTGGTTATTACGCCGCCTTATGATCCAGCGAATCGGTGGTTTTACTGGTGATACAGTTGGCGCAACGGTGGAGATAACTGAAATGCTATGGCTGGTGGGAGCGGCAACACTTTAACCTGAATCCGTCACTCCACTACCGCACAGAACGTAAGCTCTTGATTCATTGTTTATCGCATACGGTTTAAAAAATACCCGCTTGCGCTAAAGCATAATTGAGTGCAGTAGCGCTCACTAAACCTATGGGTGAAGCTAAGATTTAGTGAGCTTTTAAAATCCCGTGCTAAACCAATATCTTACGCCCTATTATCCGCATTGAAGTCACGGAATAAGGTATAAAATAGTGCACCAATTCAAATAAATATATATAATAAATCGTTTGTTTAAGCTGGGGAGCATAAGCATGGGAATCATGACAAATCTTTTTGCTGTGATAATCAGTGTCTTGCTGGATTGGGTTTTTGGTGAACCTGTTAAATATCATCCGCTGGTTGGTTTTGGTCAATTAGCCAATTTTGTTGAGCGGATTTTTAATAAAGCCAGATTAAAATTGCTTGCCGGATTTGTGGCATGGTGTTTACTTGTTTTACCCTTTGTCTATTTCGTTTATCTGTTAGATAGCTACCTGAACCAGAAAGGCATCAGCAGTTTCTGGTTAAATGCTTTGTTTGGCTGGTTGGCGATTGGTCATGAAAGCCTGCAATATCATGGCCGGGCTATTCACCGGGCGCTTCATGCCGGTTACCTTTCTGTCGCCCGTAAAAATACCGCTTTGATAGTCAGTCGAGATACGCAGCAGCTTGATGAACCCGAATTGAGCCGTGCTGCCGTTGAATCTATCCTGGAAAATGGCTCAGATGCGGTTATTGCACCGATGTTCTGGCTGTTACTGGGTGGCGCACCACTGGTGGTTTTATATCGTTTAAGCAATACACTGGATGCGATGTGGGGCTACCGCACGAAACGTTTTGAACAATTTGGTAAATTCAGTGCACGCCTTGATGATGTGCTAAATTTCATACCAGCGCGTATTACGTCCTTGCTTTATGCGCTAAGTGGTCATTTTAAACCGTCAATAACTGCCTGGAAACAACAGTCAGGTAAGTGGTATAGTCCCAATGCTGGTGCGGTGATGGCAGCCGGTGCTGGCGCACTAGGCTTGCAACTTGGGGGTGATGCTGTTTACCACGGAAAATTAAAGCAGCGTCCACTGTTGGGAGAGGGTAAACCACCTTTGTCACAGGATATACTGGATTCACTGGCACTGGTTCGCCGTAGTACACGACTGTTTCTGATGCTGGCTACACTCTTTACTCTTCTCTGGATAATTTACCTGAAACCGGAAATTCTCAACCTGGGTATTGCTATTGATTAAACTGACAAAGCCTCATCATCATGGCGGACAACTCCTGGCAGCCAGCGAGCAATACCAGGTTCCACCAGGCAACTGGCTTGATTTATCTACCGGCATCAGTCCCTTTGTTTACCCCTTGCCAGAGGTTCCCAAACAATGCTGGCAACGTCTACCAGAGATCAATGACGGTCTGGAAAAAGCAGCGTCAGACTATTACGGCAGTGATTGTTTATTAGCGGTATCAGGCTCACAAGAGGCTATCCAGCGATTTCCTCTTGTCCGGGATTTCCAAAAGCCACAGCAAACTGTTGGGATTATCAGCCCGGCTTACCATAGTCATCAACAGGCATGGCAAAGTGCTGGTTACAAGGTGATCGAATTAACCTCTCATCAAATTGATGCAAGGCTAAATGAGCTTGATGTGCTTATTATCGTCAATCCTACTAACCCTACGGCACAAACGTTTGACCCTGAAACCTTGCTAGGCTGGCATCAACAGTTAGCATCCCGTGGTGGCTGGTTAATGGTTGATGAGGCTTTTATGGATGTGGAACCAGAACAAAGCCTAATCAGGCAAACTCCCAAAAAAGGCTTAATGGTATTACGCTCTATAGGCAAGTTTTTTGGTTTGGCAGGGATTCGTTTAGGCTTTGTCTGGGCTGAAGAACACGTGTTGCAGTCATTGGCACATTATCAGGATGATTGGTCAGTCAGCCACCCTGCGCGCTGGGCCGGAAGGCTAGCTTTGTTAGATAGCGATTGGCATAGAGCACAGCGTCGTAAACTGCCTGTTTTATCCAAGCGTTTAGAAACCTTACTCGTTGACAACCTTAAAACACCCGTTCAATCCACCGCATTATTTTGTTACTTGCAACATGAGAAAGCACAACAGATTCAGCACGGTTTGGCACAACAGGGCATTCTTGTACGTTTATTTGATTCGCCCGCAGCCTTACGCTTTGGCCTGCCGGCAGATGAAAAGCAATGGCAGAAACTTGAAATCGCACTTTTAAACCTTAAAAGTGAGTCCACAAGAACCATTTAAATCTGGCATAATAGCCCTCAATGTACAATAAAAACGGATATCCTTAATGAGCGCAGAAATACTAATGAACGTGACCCCGCAGGAAACCAGGGTCGCACTTTTGGAAAATGGCTTGTTGCAGGAAGTGATAATCGAGAGGAATGCCAGCCAGGGCATCGTTAGCAATATTTATAAGGGTAAGGTAGACCGGGTTTTGCCGGGTATGGATGCCTCATTTATTGATATTGGCCAGGAACATGCCGGTTTTCTTCATGCCAAGGATTTGCGTTTTTCACCCAAAGAAGTATTTAACGGCGATGCACCAGAGGAAGAAATTTCCTACCCGCCCATCAGTGAATTATTGAGTGATGGCAAAAAAGTGCTGGTTCAGGTGATTAAAGACCCACTGGGAACCAAGGGTGCGCGGCTCACCATGCATGTTACGATTCCATCACGATACCTGGTTTTAATGCCGGATAATGATTCCATTGGTGTCTCCAGTAGAATTGAGGATGAAGCAGAACGGCAGCGCCTCAAAGACCTGGTGGCGCACTCCCGTGAGGAATTTAGTGAAGCGTGTGAGGATGCATCCCATAAGAAACACGGTTTTATCGTGCGCACGGCAGCAGAAGGGATTAGTGAAGAGGTGTTACAGGCCGATTTAAGTTTTCTCTGTAAACTCTGGGCAT
>CAZPEE010000131.1:5573-6726 GCA_964585525.1 uncultured Cocleimonas sp. | reverse complement strand
AGGGTATTCGCGATATTTATCCAACCTTCTTCGCCAGATTTCCCAGAAAATCCATCCCCTTCATAAAACATCCGGGCTAGCGTGTATCCGATTTGGCTTATTAAATGTTCTGTAAATTATGGGTTTGTGCGCTTAAATCGGGGTTGTGATTTTTAATATTTATCAACACTAGCACAAACTTATAGCGTTTTTCCAGCTCTTTCTACCCAATTCAGGCAGGATTTTGGATTGTTTTATATCGCCAGCAGAAGGGGTAACACTATTTCTTTATGGATAGGCATAAAGCATGATTATTTCCAGATTTTTCTCAACTGAAATGATAGCATCGCTTACATGAAAAAAATCATTATCCATTGTTTAATCGTTTTCTCCGTTTGCTATTCTGGAATCACACATGCCTTTCCCAAAAATGACCTAAAACCCGGAGGCATCGCGATATTACCCGCTGCAGATATTAGCCAGGCTGAACCTCGCGTTTTCAGCGGTAATAACAGGGTTGCCGTGATTCAGGGAAAAACCAATTGGCTTGCTATTGTTGGCATATCCCTGGATGCAGAACCAGGCTCCCACTACATCACTATCCGGGAATCCAGTGGTAAAATACATAAAAAATATTTCCGGGTTCATAAACATAAGTACCGTACCCAGTATTTAACCATACGCAATAAGAACAAGGTAAACCCCAACAAGAAATCGATGAAGCGTATTTTGCGCGAAATGAAGCTAAAAAAACGCTTGATCAAAACCTATAGTAACGTTGATCCCCAACTCAATTTTATCAAACCAGTCTCTGGTCGAGATAGTGGTCGTTTTGGTGCCAGGCGGGTTTTTAACAAACAAAAGCGTAATCCCCATAGTGGCATGGACATTGCCTCACCTGCGGGCAGAAACATCCGGGCTAGCAGCGATGGAGTTGTTTTATATGCTGGAGATTTGTTTTTTACAGGCAAGGTTGTTTATCTTGACCATGGTGAAGGGCTCATCTCCCTGTATGCGCACATGAGTAAAATTAGTGTAAAAAAAGGGCAAAAAATTCGTAAAGGTCAAATTATCGGCAAAGTCGGCAAAACAGGCAGGGTAACCGGGCCACATTTGCACTGGTCGGTGTACCTGAATGGTCAAGCTGTCGATCCCGCTTTATTCCTGCCCTGAC
>CAZPEE010000131.1:0-5473 GCA_964585525.1 uncultured Cocleimonas sp. | reverse complement strand
GAACAAAATTTTTGATAAATATCATTTATTCGAGGTCTTTTTGCTCCCTGAATGACCAACCTTTTATCCCGATAATTTCACCCTTAGTCCTATCAAATGAACCAATATAGACAATAAGCAAAATAATTTATAAAATATACAAAATTTTAAGTTATTGTTTTTATTGTATAAATTCATTTCATCAGTAAATAATTGACAGAAAAAACAGACCATTCAGCTTCGATTCAGGCAAATTAATATATTCTATTTACAACTTCAGCAAGAAGTCGCTTTTCAAAGGGGTTTGTGGTGCGGCTTTTAGTTGTTGGAAGAATCTCTACACTCCTAAAAATAATAAACAGTCATACTACACTCGATGGCTTTATGGAGATTTTTCCCGCAACGGGCTGGAGTAATATTATCGTTACTGACAAATCGGCCATTTATTGGGGAGCTGATTTTAAGGGCAAACACGATAATCGTTATTAGCCTTACGGGGGTATAGCTAATAACATGCAGATTCATAACCTGGATCTGCACATATTATCAAAGCGGGCTTTATGCCCGCTTTTTTATTGGCTAAATCAAACAGATATCGGTAATATCCAAGGGGTTGCTGTATAATCCAATGAAGTTATTTTCCTGACTCACTAAACATACAACTGGTGATTTATGCCCCAATTAATCCAAAAAACCATTGGTTTTATTCTGTTATTATCCACTGTGGGTCTGGTTTGTTTTCAAGTATTATTCCACCTTGGTAACTAATCCATAGGAACCACATCATTCATGTCAAAAGCCAAGCGTTATACAGCTGAACAACAAAACAAAGATAACAGTAAAACGGGAATCAAGGGTTTGTTACTGTTTTTAATGCCGTTACCTGTTCTCATTGCAGCGCTAATGTCACTATTCAAAGGGCAGTTTGGCTATACCCTGCTTTCAGGCATCCTGTTTACTGCCTTTATGATTGCGGCCATCGTTGCCCATCGCGGTTTTAAACTGGAAAGTCACTTTAAACAAAAAAAATTCGCCAAAGCTCCCGGCATGCCCTATAAATCGCTCGCTGCGGTGATACTCTCAATCAGCACAGCCTTAACCGCTTATTTGCTTTCAGGTTACGGTTTATTCAATAGTGCATTACTTGGTATTGTGGCACTCATCGGTTTTTTCCTGGCCTATGGCACAGATCCACGCAAAACCGACAGGCTATCGTTAGGCCCTAATGCCGAAGAAGTCTATGCTGCGCTGGAAGCCGCCGAAGCTAAAATCAGCGCCATAGAATCAGCCCGTGACAATATTCATAATCTTGAATTAAAACAGCATTTATCCCGGATTATCGACAAGGCGCGCGAGGTCCTCAGCACCATTGAAGAAGACCCCGGCGATTTGCAACGAGCGCGGAAATTCCTCAAAGTTTACCTGGATGGAACCCAGCGGGTTACCGAAAGCTATGTTAAAACACACAAGAATGATGCAACTACCGATGAACTGGAAGATAGTTTCCGCCGAGTTTTGCAATCCATCGAAGAAACCTTTGATTTACAGAAACAAAAACTCAAGGAAAATGACCAGTTTGACCTGGATGTGCAAATTGACGTCTTGCAAACACAATTAAAAGAAGGCAGGTTTTAGCGTTACCGAGTCTTCGCTAGACTATATATTTCAGCCACCAAAATTTAACCCAAGGAGATTATCATGTCAGACACTGCATCTACAACCTCATCCCCAACAACAACCGGAATAGCGATTTTACCGGGCACGGAAGCCAAAGAATACGACGCTTTCTCCAAAGAAATCATTGCCTACAATGAAGCACAGAATGACGATAAAAAAACTCTCGAGCAACTGGTGGATGAAATAAAAGTTGAAGATCGCAGCACCATCCTGTTCTTCGGTAGCAAAGCACAGGAAGAAATGAGCACCATTTCAGAAAGTATGCTGGAAGGCGTGCGTAACAAGGATTTAGGTGGCGCAGGAGCCTCGCTTAATGACATGATTGCAACCATTCGTGGTTTTGATGTCGATGAACTTAACCCGAATAAAAAGCTCGGATTCTTTGCAAAACTGTTTGGCAAAGCCAAGCCAGTCTCTGTTTTCCTGAGCAAATACGATGATGTTCGCAAACAAATCAACGCCATCACCGACCGCATGGAAGAGCACAAAACACAATTATTAACCGATATTATTTCCCTGGATAAACTTTACGATGCCAACCTCGACTATTTTCACAAGCTGGAACTGTATATCTCCGCAGGTGATGAAAAACTGCGCCAGCTTGACGAAAACGACATTCCCGCGCTAGTAGAAAAAGCACAAAAAGACAGCGATAACATGGTACTGGCGCAGGAAGTCCGCGACCTGCGTAGCGCACGCGATGACCTGGAACGCCGCCTGCATGATTTACGCCTGACCCGGCAAGTCGCCATGCAAAGCCTGCCCAGTATCCGCCTGGTTCAGGAAAATGACAAAACACTGATCAACAAAATCAACTCCACCCTGATCAATACCGTACCACTGTGGAAAAACCAGTTAGCCCAGGCTGTCACCATTTTCCGTATGGGAGATGCAGCAGAAACCGTCAAAAAAGCCACCGACCTGACCAACGAGTTGCTTGAAGACAATGCCGACAACCTGCGCACTGCCAATGCCGAAGTCCGCAAGCAAATGGAACGTGGCGTGTTTGATATTGAATCGGTTAGAAAAGCCAATAAGGCGCTGATCGAAACCATTAACGACAGCCTGAAAATAGCCGAAGACGGCAAAGCAGCACGCTCTGAAGCAGCCGTTGAGCTGGAAAAAATGGAAGATGAATTACGCCAGGCATTGATAGCTGCGAAATCACGCGCCGAACACCCGGTAGAAGCCATCGCTGGGGAAACAGCGGCTGACACCAAAACTGGAACCTGAACAGAATTGTAAACACACACATAAGAGACACATTAGAGGAAAAAGACATGGGACTATGGGATAAAATTTTCGGTGAATTTGTCGATATCATCGACTGGACGGACGATAGCAGTGACACCATGGTGTACCGTTTTGAGCGTTATGGCAACGAAATAAAATTCGGCGCCAAACTAACCGTACGCGAATCACAGGTCGCTGTTTTTGTTAACGAAGGCGAAGTTGCCGATGTGCTTGGCCCTGGCATCTACGAGCTGGAAACCCGCAACCTACCCATCCTTTCGACCCTGCAACACTGGGATCATGGCTTTGAAAGCCCGTTTAAAGCTGAAGTCTACTTCTTCAACATGCGCCAGTTTACCGATTTAAAATGGGGTACTAAAAACCCGGTGATGTTACGTGACAAGGAATTTGGTGCAGTGCGTCTGCGCACCTTCGGCACCTACACCATGCGCATCAAAGACCCGGCAAAATTTATCCGCGAAATTGTCGGCACAGATGGGCATTTCACTGTGGATGAAATCAGCAACCAACTACGTGACCTGATTGTCACCCGCTACACCAATATACTGGGGCATTCCGATATTCCTGTACTGGACCTTGCCGGTAACCAGGACCAACTGGGTAAATTTATTACCCAACGTATCGCGCCCGAATTTGAAGACTATGGACTGGAACTGACCAAAGTACTGGTTGAAAATATCTCCCTGCCTCCTGCTGTTGAGGAAGCACTGGACAAACGCACCAGCATGGGCATGATCGGCAATCTCGACAAATACCTCAAATACGGTGCTGGCGAATCCATGGCATCCGGTAACAACGCCGCCAGTGGTGCTATTGAGATGGGCATGGGCTTTGCCATGGCAAACCAGATGAGCAAGCAATTATCCGATAATAACCCGGCATCCGAATCAGCCGGTACACCACCACCTTTACCCAATGGCAACTGGCACATCGCGATTGACCATAAAATCACCGGCCCCTATTCCTTAAATGACCTGAAACAACTGTTGAGTGACAATAAACTCAACGCACAATCACTGGCATGGCAAGCAGGCATGGAAAACTGGCAGGCGGCTGGCGAGATTGATGCGCTCAAAGACCTGTTAGGTAACAAGGCACTGGATAAAAACACACCACCCGAATTACCTGAAAGCAAATCCTGAAGTTAACAATAAAAAAACCGCTGTGCCCAAACAAACAAAATATCAAAAATTTACGCCTGTCCGTGATGCAGAAAACTCAAAAACCATCAACGATCACGTCATCACACAGGCACATTTTCGCTGTGAAAACTGTGGTTCCGACCTGGTTTACTCACCCGAATCACAAGACCTGTTATGCAACTATTGCGGGCATCATTACCCGGTTCCAACCAAGCCCATACCGATACATGAATATGATTTCAAAAGCGCCGTCAGGGAACTTGCCAAACTGCGTGCGACATCACCGGCACCCACAACGATAGCCGTCACCCAGTGCCCTTCCTGTGGCGCACAATTTACCTTCCGGGAAAATGAACATGCCGGGCTCTGCCCCTACTGCGCCACCCCCGTTGTTGCAGGCACTGCGCACGCCCGCTTTATACACCCGCGCTCGCTACTCCCTTTTTTGATTAGCCAAAAAGAAGCCATTGCAATCTATGATAAATGGATTGGTAGCCGCTGGTTCGCGCCATCATCCTTGAAAGACCGCTCCAAACGCGACGAAAAACTGACTGGTATCTACCTGCCCTACTGGACCTATGACAGCCAGACCTACAACCAGTACCGTGGGCTGCGAGGCATTATCTACTACGAAAGACAGGCCTACACAGCATACATCAATGGTCGTGCGGTACAACGGGTTCGCACCGTACCCCGAATCCGCTGGACACCCGTATCCGGCCAGGTCAGCCTGCATTTCGATGATGTGCTCATTGGCGCAACCAAAACCATACCACGCACCATCATCAACCACCTGAAACCCTGGGACCTGGAAAACCTGGTGCCCTATTCTGAAGAATACATCAGCGGCTTTCGCAGCGAGCTTTACCAGGTCACCGTGGACCAGGGCTTCCTGCAAGCCGAAAACATCATGGACAGCCGCATCCGCGAGGCAATCCGCCGCGATATTGGTGGTGACGAACAACGCATATCCGCCGTCAATACCGAGCATTCAAACACCACGTTTAAACACCTGCTGCTACCCGTCTGGTCAGCCGCCTTTAAATACCGGGGAAAAACCTACCGCTACGTCATCAACGGCCGCAACGGTATCATCCAGGGGGAACGCCCCTATAGCTACATTAAAATTGGTTTTGCGGTAATTACCGCTATCGCCGCAGCGCTGGCACTGCTCTATGTGATGCAAACGTCAGGCATGCTGGAAGGCGGGGATTCAGGCTTGGGTGGCTCAATGCGTGGCGGTGGGTTTTATATTGATTTCTAAAACCTGAATCCGTGACTTCAATGCGGATTCAGTTAAACCTAAATTTCACACCAAATCGTTATATACCCACTCCGTGGCACAGATCCATGTGTCGTATACTCAACCTTTCGAGTAAACAATAATACCCCTGATCATCATTTTCTGGTCAAAAGATAAC
>CAZPEE010000130.1:0-6795 GCA_964585525.1 uncultured Cocleimonas sp. | reverse complement strand
GCCATGGAGCGTGATGGGCAAATCCTGTTCAACCGCAGCAAAAAATACGTGCCTGTCACCAAGGCTGACCTGATTCCAGGTCGCGTACAAGGCCATCCCGACGGTTTTGGCTTTTTGATACCGGATGATGGCAGCGACGATGTGTACCTGCACGGCAAACAGATGCGTAAAGTGTTACACGGTGATCGCGTTATCGCCAGTGTCACAGGCATTGACCGTCGAGGTCGCCGCGAAGGTGCGATTGTGGAAGTGCTGGAACACAATACCGAAACCATTGTCGGTCGTTATTATGTCGAAAGTGGCATGGGCTTTGTCACACCGGATAATTCCCGCATCACCCAGGATATATTAATCCCTTCTGAGAACAGTGGTGATGCCGAAGATGGACAGATTGTTGTCACCCGCATTGTCGAATATCCCACCACACGCCACCAACCGATTGGTAAAATTGTCGAAACCCTGGGCGACCACATGGCACCCGGCATGGAAATCGACATCGCCTTGCGTTCGCATGATTTGCCCCATGTTTGGTCAAACGAGGTATTAGCCGAAAGTGAAGCACTCAGTGATGAGGTGCTGGAAACTGACAAGAAAGGCCGCATTGATCTGCGCAGTATGCCACTGGTCACCATCGACGGCGAAGATTCACGCGATTTTGATGATGCGGTTTACTGTGAACCAGACAACGATGGCAACTGGAAACTCACTGTCGCGATAGCCGATGTTTCCCACTATGTGCCCATAGGTAGCGCGCTGGATAAAGAAGCCTGGGAGCGCGGCACATCCGTCTACTTCCCTGCTGAAGTCATCCCGATGTTACCGGAAAAAATCTCTAACGGTTTGTGTTCACTTAACCCTAAGGTTGATCGCCTTTGCATGGTATGCGAAGCGACGATTGACACGCGTGGCGAAGTGCTTGATTACCGTTTTATGAATGCTGTCATGCACTCAGCTGCACGCCTGACCTATACCGACATGGCTGCCATGGTCGTCGATAAAGATGATGCCTTACGCAAGCAACATGCCAATATTATTCAACATCTGGATGATCTCTACAAACTGTATCATGTCTTGCGCAAAGCACGAGACCAGCGTGGTTCGATTGATTTTGAAACCCAGGAAACACAGATTGTTTTTGGTGAAAACCGAAAAATAGAAGCCATCAAACCCACCCAGCGAAACGACGCGCACAAATTGATTGAAGAATGCATGATCACGGCAAATGTGTGTGCCGCACGTATCTTGAAAAAATACAAAGTACCTGCGCTGCACCGTGTGCACTCCGGGCCGACGCCCGAAAAACTCAAGAAAGTACACGAGTTTTTAGCCGGGCTTGGACTCAGCCTTGGCGGTGGCGACACACCAACGCCAAAAGACTATGCTGCACTGCTCAATAGCGTTAAAGATCGCCCCGATGCACACCTTATCCAAACCGTATTATTACGCTCCATGAGCCGCGCCTGCTACGCGCCAGTCGATAAGGAACATCCCGAAAACACCCGCCATTTTGGACTGGCACAAAAAGACTACGCACACTTTACCTCACCCATCAGGCGCTATCCTGATTTACTTGTGCACCGTGCCATACGCCATATACTGGTGAATACACCCAAAGATGGCAAAAAACCGAAACTGTTAAAACGCGCCATTCAAAGTGTCACCAAAAAATCATTAGCCAAAAGCTACAACTACAGCTATACAGAAATGAAAGCACTGGGTGAACATTGCTCCATGTGTGAACAACGTGCTGATGATGCCAGCCGCGACGTCATGGCATGGCTAAAGGCAGAATACATGCAGGACAAGGTAGGCGAAACATTCCCTGGTGTCATCTCTACCGTGACCAGCTTTGGCTTGTTTGTAGAACTTAACAATATTTATGTCGAAGGACTGGTTCACGTGACCGCACTGAAAAGCGACTATTATCATTTTGATGCCGCACGGCATATGATGACGGGCGAAAACTCGGGTAAAACTTTCCGCCTTGGCGACCCCATTGACGTTGTGGTAGCACGGGTTGACCTGGATGAACGTAAAATTGATTTTGTCTTGCCTGAATCACTGCAAGAGGGTTTTGAGAAACCACGCAAAAAGAAGCGAAGCTACAAAGGTAAAAAGAAAAGTGGCGCAGCAAACGTAAATAAAACGAGCGCCAATAATAGTAACGCAAACAAAAAAGGCAAAAGACCAAGATCAAGAAAGAAGAAATAATAAATGAAATCCGATTAACCCCTGGAACAATTTTCATGAAAACCTTCATCGCCGGCATTCACGCGGTTGAATCTGCATTAAAAAATGATGCGGACAACGTCAACCAGGTCTGGATTGCCGAAAATAAACGCAACCAGCGGGTTAAAGAGCTAATCAACCATGCGCAAAAACGCGGGCTTATTGCCCATCGCGTTGACATGAAAACGCTTGATAAACTGGCAAAAACCCATCAGCACACGTTACAACACCAGGGTGTCGTAGCTGAATACAACGCACCAGCGTCGTATAACGAAGATGACCTGCTCAACTTGCTCAATAAGCTGGATGAAACGCCACTGCTTCTAGTGCTGGATGGCGTTACAGACCCACATAACCTGGGCGCATGTTTGCGCACAGCCGAAGGTGCAGGCGTCCATGCGGTCATTGCACCCAAAGATAACGCTGTTGGCTTAACGCCCGTGGCACGCAAAGTTGCCTGCGGTGCAGCTGAAACCATACCTTTCGTACAAGTCACCAACCTGGTTCGCACCCTGGAAAAAATCAAAAAACGCGGCATCTGGTGTATCGGCAGCAGCGATAAGGCAAAGGTTGATTTATACACACAAAATTTCAGAACACCCACCGCCATCATCATGGGCGCAGAAGGCAAAGGTTTACGGCGGCTCACCGAAGAACATTGCGATGAACTGATAGCCATACCCATGGCGGGAAAGGTGTCCAGCTTGAATGTATCGGTGGCAACCGGTGTCTGTTTGTATGAAGTTGTCAGGCAACGGCTAAAAAAATACTGAAAAACCCATCTTTCCCCTGTGTTCTTCGTGTACTTCGTGGTTAAATATCATTGCTGTTTTTATTCTACCAAGGTTAACCATGATCACACTTTACCAATTCAATGGCTGCCCGTTTTGCAGCAAAGTTCGTGCTTTATTAAATTTTACCAAACAACCGTATGAGGTCGTGGAAGTTTCCCCGCGGGGAATGAAAGAACTTAAAGGCATAACGGATCATAAAAAAGTCCCTGTGCTGCGTGATGTAGATGCCGGCGGCAATGAAAAGGTGATTGTTGAGTCCGCCAAAATCATTGAATACATCAATGAAAACTACGCCAAATTACCCGTTGCCAGCACCGATAAAAAATGGACAGACTGGGTAGACAACACCCTGGTGCATTACCTACCGCCATTGATCCACCCAGATTTTAAAACCTCTTTCACCCACATAAAACGCATCAGTAACGCGGGTGGTTTTAAAGGCTTTATGATCGCACTGGTTGGCGCAATGGTCATGCCCAAGGTAGCCCGCAAAATGAAGGAAAAACACAATATCCAAAACCCCCGGCAAGAATACCTGAATGCCATAGATTACTGGGTTAAGGATGGCTTACAGGGAAACCCCTTTTACGGCGGAGAACAAGCCAGCTTTGTTGACTGTAGCGTGTTTGGCGTACTCAGGTCAGGGCACCAGCTCGGCATCATAAAAATGGCAAAGCAGCATAATAAAAAATTCGCACTCTGGTATGACAAGTGCTACCCGTTAATGTCGGGAGACCGGGTTTCCAATCCTGAGTAAAGATTGAGCGGATAACTAAAAAAATATCACTTAAGTTACTTCTTCTTCGCCACAGCCTTTTTCTTCGCGGGCTTTCTTTTAACTGCTTTCTTTTTTCTGGCAACTTTTTTCTTCGCCAGGGTCTCTACCCATTTACCCCCTTCGTAACGCGCTGACCAGCCGGTTGCTTTTCCATCGACATCGGAGCGCACGTAGTGTTGTTTGGTTTTACGGTCAAAGCGTACTGCGACTTTATTGCCGTCCGGGTCTTCTGCGGGCGCATCGGCGAGGTAGTGAAATTTGGGTGAGATGCGGTCTTTGAAGCGTTGTAATTCTTCGACCAAAGGTGCACGGGTTTCGCGTGATTTTGGGTAGGTGCTGGCTGCCATGAACAGGCCTGCTGCGCCGTCACGCAGTATGAAGTAGGCATCGGATTTTTCGCATTCCAGTTCGGGCAGGTGAACCGGGTCTTCACGCGGCGGGGCTACTTCGCCGTTGCGTAGTATTTTGCGGGTATTTTTGCATTCTTCCACATTGCTACATTTCATGTAGGGGCCAAAGCGGCCGGTGGTGAGGTGCATATCGTGGCCACATTTTTCACATTCAACCACGGGGCCGTCGTAGCCCTTAAGCTTAAACGTGCCTTTTTCGATTTCGTAGCCATCACATTCGGGGTTTTCGCCACAGACGTGTAGCTTGGTGCTTTCGTCGATAAAGTAGCTTTTCATTGCCGAATCACATTTTTTACAGCGGTGTTTTGCCATCAACGCTTCGGTTTCTGCATCTTCGTTATTTACGTCGATTGATTCTTCTGCAGGAACCAGGTTGAGCGTCTTTTTGCAACGTTCTTTAGGCGGCAGGTTATAGCCATCACAACCGAGAAAGACGCCGGTTGCGGCTGTGCGGATACCCATATTGCGCCCACAGTCAGGACATTTGATTTCAGTCATGACCATTTCGTTGGTCTTCATGCCGCCTTTTTCTGGGTCGTCCTTGGCTTTTTCGAGAGTCACTTTAAAATCTTTGTAGAAATCATCCAGCACGTCTTTCCATTTCAGTTTGCCGTCGGCGATTTCATCCAGCTCTTTTTCCATTTCGGCGGTAAAATCAAAATTCATTAGCTCTTTAAAACTACCGATAAGCCGTTTGGTGACGATTTCGCCCATTTTTTCAGCGAAGAAACGGCGTGATTCGACCTTAACGTAGCCACGGTCTTGAATCGTTGAAATAATGGATGCATAGGTGGAAGGACGGCCAATACCGCGCTTTTCCAGCTCTTTGACCAGCGATGCCTCGGTGTAGCGAGGTGGTGGCTTGGTGAAATGTTGCTGTGGGTCTAGCTCGACCAGGTTTAGCGCTTCGCCTTCTGCCAGGTCAGGTAAATCGGGCTGGTCTTTGCTCTTGACCGGCAGGGCTTTGGTCCAACCAGGAAAACGCAGGGTACGCCCGGATGCATTCAAGTGGTATTGACCCGCCTGAATGGTCAGGCGCGTAGAATCATATTTTGCCGGCGTCATTTGGCAGGCTACAAACTGTCGCCAGATTAGTTCGTACAGTTTTTTGGCATCGTCACCCACATCCTGCAAATCACTGAGCATGACGTTCACATTGGAGGGACGAATCGCTTCATGCGCCTCTTGCGCGCCGCTTTTAGAGCCGTAAAAATTGGGTTTGGCCGGAAGGTAGTCTTTGCCATATTTTTTGCCAATCAGTTCGCGCACGCTATCCAGCGCATCTTTACTCAGGTTGGTTGAGTCGGTACGCATGTAGGTGATATAACCTCGCTCATACAAACGTTGTGCCAGGCCCATGGTGCGTTTTACGCCATAGCCAAAACGGGTGCTGGCGGCCTGTTGCAAGGTGGAGGTAATAAAGGGGGCTTTGGGCTTGCTACTGGTAGCACGGTCTTCGCGTTTCAGTAAAGCATATTCCGCCGCTTTTAATTTGCCAACGGCTTCCATTGCCTGCTTTTCATTAACAGGTTTGAATGGTTTGCCATTATCTTTGGTAACTTCTACACGTAATGGCTCACCGGCTTTGGTGGCAAGGTCGGCATGAATATCCCAAAATTCTACCGGGTTGAAGGCATTGATCTCGTGTTCACGGTCAACAATCAGGCGTACTGCAACTGACTGTACCCGACCTGCGGATAGGCCCCGCCCTATTTTCGCCCACAACAGGGGCGATACCATGAAACCCACAACACGGTCTAAAAAGCGCCGTGCCTGCTGTGCGTTAACGCGGTTTACGTCTAGTTTATCGGGTTGTTCAAAGGCTTCCTGAATCGCTGATTTGGTGATTTCATTAAAGGTGACGCGTTCAAAACGGTTATCATCGCCGCCTATCACCTCTTTTAAATGCCAGGCAATCGCCTCTCCTTCTCTATCCAGATCGGTCGCGAGATAGACTTTATCACCTTTGGCTGCCAGTTTTTGTAATTCAGCAACGACTTTTTCTTTGCCGGGGAGTATTTCGTATTGAGCCTGCCAGCCTTTTTCGGGGTTGATCCCCATGCGGCGAAACAGGTTATCTGCATCACGTTTTTTCTTGAACGCTGCTTTTTTAGCCTCTGACATGCCCTTGGTAAGCTGCGCCAGAGTCGGTGCTTTTTTCTTGCCCTTGGTTGTGCCCCCACCTTTTGGCAGGTCGCGAATATGCCCTACACTGGATTTTACAATGTATTCTTTACCAAGATATTTGTTGATGGTCTTCGCCTTGGCGGGCGACTCCACAATAACGAGCGATCTTCCCATATTGTTATCAGCTTTCCATTAAAGTACGCGATTTAAGATAAACTTCACCGGGTACGTGGATAGTTTAAAGAGGTTTGTTCAAAAAAGTCTGCAACCATACACTGTAAATGAAGTGATGATCAAGTCCAATAAATCCTGGGGTTAATTAAAAATGCTAACAGGGCAGGATTATAAAGGTATTCGTGTACCCTATATTTTAATGGATTGGTTTTAAGAAACTGATTAAGGTAGGTACTATTGACGCACTATGGCGAAGCTGAAGCATCGCCTCCGAAAAACAGAC
>CAZPEE010000129.1:0-6844 GCA_964585525.1 uncultured Cocleimonas sp. | reverse complement strand
ATGTTAATCACTATGTGCTTGATGCGAGCGTAGTGATTAAATGGTTTATTCCTGAGATTTATTGGAAGCAAGCTTCCTTGTTGCAACAGGTTTCAGAGTCATGCTTGCACATTCCAGATTTCGCTCAATTAGAATGTAGCAGTATCTTGAGCAAGAAAGTACGCCGTAAAGAATTAAACCTTGATCAAGCCAATCAAATTCAAGCGTTATTGTTGCATATGCCTGTGCAAATACACCCCTGGCAGGATTTGCTACTGGAGGCAGGGCAAGTAGCGCATGAAACCTATCGCAGTGTTTATGATTGCCTTTATATGGTGTTAGCCAAACAGCTTAATGGAAAAATGATCACAGCAGATAAAAAGTTTTATTTGGCATTAAAAGATTCAGAAAAATGGGGTGATTATTTGCTTTGGATTGAGGATGTAGAGATGCTAATAAATGATTAGCATTTAAAAAACGCTTAAGCAAAAACTATGCCTGGATTCAGCTATTAATCAATTGCTTGCTTTATCCTGTGCGAATCTACCCATAGCCACCATATTATTATTTCGATTCAAAAGCGCTTTCTAACTATCTCCAAATATCCCAAAAAACACACGTTTTCAGGGGTGTATTTCATTTTGTTTTCAATTATGATGCAAGGTCTTGCTTGAATTTGAGACTATGTTCAGGTGAGGATAAGAAGCAATCATTTATCAGGAGTTTCGACGGTGGAATTAACAGGCGCTGAGATATTCATCGAATGTCTAAAGGCGGAAAAAGTGGATACCATATTTGGCTATCCCGGTGGTGCGGTTCTGTTTTTGTATGATGAACTGGACAAGGCAGAAGAGCAGGGCGATATTCGCCATATTTTGGCGCGCCATGAGCAGGGTGCTTTGCATGCGGCGGAAGGCTATGCAAAGTCAACCGATAAGCCCGGCGTGGCGATTGTCACCTCCGGCCCAGGTGCTACCAATGCGGTGACGGGGATTGCGGATGCCTATCTGGATTCTGTGCCGCTGGTGGTCTTTACCGGACAAGTACCGCGTCCCTTAATTGGTAATGATGCCTTTCAGGAAGTGGATATTGTTGGCATCACGCGCCCCTGTGTGAAACATAATTTTCTGGTGACTAATGTAGAAGACCTTGCAGAGACCATCAAGAAGGCATTTTATATTGCCACAACCGGCCGCCCCGGGCCTGTGCTGGTAGATATCCCCAAGGATATTACCGCTGAAAAATGCAAGTTTGAATATCCTGAAACGATTTCGATGCGTTCTTATAACCCAACGCTTAAAGGGCACAAACGGCAAACCAAACGCGCTGTCGATTTAATGCTCAAGGCAGAGCGTCCGGTGTTGTATACCGGTGGTGGCGTAATCATGTCGGGTGCAACCGATCAAATGGTCGAGTTGACGCGCCTGTTAAAATTCCCTAACACCAATACGCTGATGGGTCTGGGTGGTTATCCTGCAACCGATCCTTTGTCAGTGGGTATGCTCGGTATGCACGGTACTTACGAAGCGAATATGGTGATGCATAAATCCGATCTGGTGATTGCCATTGGCGCACGCTTTGATGATCGCGTTACCGGCAACATCGAAAAATTCTGCCCCCATGCCAAGATTATCCATGTTGATATTGACCCGGCATCCATTTCCAAAACGGTTAAGGTGGATGTGCCGATTGTGGGTGATGTGAAAACTGTTGTCAGCGAAATGATTGGTGAGATCAAGTCCAGGAAAAACGAAATAAACCATGAGCTTACCAAAGACTGGTGGAAGCAGATTGAAGAATGGCGTTCGCGTGATTGCCTCAAATATGACCAGGATGGCAATGATGAAATCCTTGCGCAGTACGTTATCGACAAGTTCTGGGAAATCAGCGGCGGCGATGCCTTTTTGAGTTCGGATGTTGGTCAGCACCAGATGTGGGCGGCGCAATATTACAAGTTTGATAAACCGAATCGCTGGATCAATTCTGGCGGCCTTGGCACCATGGGCTTTGGTCTGCCTGCGGCGATGGGTGTACAAATCGCGCACCCGGATGAAACGGTGGGCGTAGTCACCGGCGATGGCAGTATCCAGATGTGCATCCAGGAGCTGGCGACCTGCACGCAGTACCAGTTGCCGCTTAAAATCATTTCACTCAACAATGGTTATCTTGGCATGGTGCGCCAGTGGCAGGAGTTTTTCTACCAGAAGCGCTATGCCAGTTCCTACATGGATTCATTGCCGGATTTTGTGAAGCTGGCAGAAGCCTACGGCCATGTCGGTATGCGTATCGACAAACCGGGTGATGTGGAAGGTGCATTAAAAGAAGCGCTGGCGATGAAAGACCGGCTGGTGTTCATGGACTTTATCACCAAGCGTGAAGGTAATGTCTACCCGATGATCCCGGCGGGCGCGGGTCAAAACGAAATGATTTTGGTGTAGCGGGAGATATGGCATGAGACACGTAGTATCAATTTTAATGGAAAACGAAACCGGCGCTTTATCGCGTGTATCGGGGTTATTTTCTGCGCGTGGTTACAATATTGAATCACTCACTGTTGCGCCAACCGAAGACAAGTCATTATCACGCATGACCATCGTAACCGGCGATATTAGCAACGAGATTGCCGAGCAAATCATGAAGCAGCTTAACAAGCTGGTCGATGTGGTAAAGTTAATGGATTTGGCAGACTACCCGCACATTGAACGTGAGATGATGTTTGTTAAAGTGGCAGCCGAAAATATGGAAGCCTGCGCAGCAGTCAAACGTATGGCGGATATTTTCCGTGCACGGGTGATTGATGTCAGCAACCACATGTACACCATCGAAGTGACCGGCAGCCCGGAAAAACTCAACGGCTTTCTGGATACCATGAAAGACCACAAAATCATTGAAGTTGTACGTTCGGGCGCTATGGGTATTCCGCGCGGCACGGCTTCGCTTTCAGTTTAACTTGTTTTTTAATCAGGAATTTTCAATGAACATTTATTACGACAAAGACTGTGACCTGTCTATCATCAAAGGCTTAAAAGTAGCCATCATCGGCTTCGGCTCACAAGGCCACGCACACGCTGCAAACCTGAAAGATTCAGGCGTTGATGTCACCGTTGGCCTGCGCCCCGGTTCTTCATCCATCGCGAAAGCAGAAGGTTATGGGCTGAAAACGGCCGACGTGCCAACAGCGGTTGCCGGTGCGGATGTGGTGATGATTTTAACCCCGGATGAATTCCAGTCGGTGCTATACAGGGATGAGATTGAGCCAAACATCAAGCAGGGTGCGGTACTGGCATTTGCACACGGCTTTGCGATTATTTACAACCAGATTGAGCCGCGTAAGGATCTTGATGTGATCATGGTTGCGCCAAAAGCACCGGGCCACACCGTGCGTTCCGAATTTGTCCGTGGCGGCGGTATCCCTGACCTGATCGCGGTCGAACAAGACGCTTCCGGCAAGGCAAAAGAGATTGCACTGTCATACGCTTCCGGCATCGGTGGTGGTCGTACCGGCATTATCGAAACCACCTTCCGCGACGAATGTGAAACCGACCTGTTCGGCGAGCAGGCGGTACTTTGTGGTGGCGCGGTCGAGCTGGTTAAAGCCGGTTTTGAAACACTGGTCGAAGCAGGCTACGCACCGGAAATGGCGTACTTTGAATGCCTGCACGAGCTAAAACTGATCGTCGATTTGATGTTTGAAGGCGGCATCGCCAACATGAACTACTCGATCTCAAACAACGCAGAATACGGCGAGTACGTGACCGGGCCAAAAGTGATCAACGAAGAATCCCGCAAAGCGATGCGCGAAGCACTGGCGAATATCCAGTCAGGTGAATATGCCAAGAAATTCATTCTGGAAGGACAGTCGAATTACCCTTCCATGACAGCCATGCGTCGTTTGAACGCAGAACACGGCATTGAAGTCACCGGCGCCAAGCTACGCGCCATGATGCCCTGGATTACCGCAAACCAGATTGTTGACCAGGAAAAGAACTGATAAACACTGTATAGAGACCAAAAAAGCCCGGTTATTTTACCGGGCTTTTTTGTTTGTTTTTATTTTTTAGTGTCGATTACGCAGCCCGGATGTTTTCAGTTTTATAAAGACTTAAGCAGTATTTTTGAGTTCCGCTGGAAATTATACAAAGCCTTCTTTTTCTCCGGCAAATCAGCCACTTCGCCCGTTGCAAAACCCCGTTCCTTAAACCAGTCGATAGACTGTGTGGTCAGTACCAGCAGTTGTTCAAGCCCGTTATCAATCGCGTCTTGGGTGATCCGTTTGAGCAGCCTGTCACCCCGGTTTCCACCTAAATAATCTGCATGTACCGCAAGGCAGGCGAATTCACCCATGTTGCTGTCCGGGATAGGGTAGAGTGCAGCGCAGCCAATAATCCTGCCATCGCGTTCAATCACGCTGAAATTGTTGATTTCGCTTTCGAGTTGCTCACGGGAGCGTTTAATCAGCAAGCCTTTGGTTTCCAGCGGTTCGATCAGTTCAATAATGCCGCTGACATCTTCCAGTTTTGCATCACGGATTTTTTCATACAGGTTGGCGTTAAACATGGTGCCGACACCATCGCGGGTGTAAAGCTCCAGCAACAAGCCGCCTTCATTGGCGGCGCTGACCAGGTGAACCCGTTCGACACCCTGTTGCAAGGTTTCCCCAATGTGTGCCAGCATCCGTGCCTGCGTTGGGTGTTGTCCAATGTAGCTTTCAATTTCTTTTAGCTCAATTTCTTGTGAAGCTGGTGCATCAGGGTCGTTGTTTGTGTCATCAATAAAAATGAGTTTGTCTGCCTGCAAGGTTTTCGCAGTGGCGGTGGCAACATCTTCATAACGCAGGTTATACGCCTCGCCAGAAGGGGAGAAGCCAAGCGATGAAAGCAACACGATATTGCCCGTTTGCAGTAGTTGCCTGATCAATGTGCCATTGATTTTCCTGACCTTGCCGGTGTGCTGGTAATCGGTGCCGTTATGAACGCCGATGGGTTGTGCAGTAATGAAATTACCCGAAAGCACGCCGAGGCTGTCGTTGATGACAGGTGGTGTACTCAAGGCGTGTGAAAGCTGGTTTTCAATATCGACCCGTACCGTGCCAATTGCCTGTTTGGCAACATGCAGTGTGACATCGTCGGTGACGCGCAGGTCGTCCACAATCTGGATGCTGTGGTTGATTTCAGCCAGGCGTTTTTCGACTTGCGGACGTGCGCCATGTACCAGTACCACATGCGCACCCAGCGCCGATAAAATCGCTACATCCTGGATCAGGCTGGCAAATTTTGGGTGCTCGATAATCTCGCCGGCGAAGGCGATCACAAACGTTTTGCCCCGGTGCTTGTGTATGTAGGGCGCTGCTTCCCGAAAGAAATTGATGCGAGATTGTTGGGTCATGTTGTGTGTTGCCTGAGCTGAGATAAAGCGGTTTGCGCGCATTAAAACCCGTCGAAGGCACTTTTTATCCAGTTTATATTGCTGTTATCAATGACATTATCGCCTTCAATCGCTACTACGTCAAAGCGCATTGATGACTGGGGGGCGTGTTTTTGTTGGTAGGCGAGTGCCGCCTTGATGATGCGTTGTTGTTTTTTGGGTGTAACACTGGCTGCTGCGCCACCAAAATCGGCATTTTTACGGTAGCGTACTTCGACAAAAACCAGTGAGCCATCTGCTTGGTCCTGCATAACCAGATCCACTTCACCAGCCGTTATCTGGAAGTTTTTTTCTAACAGTATAAGCTGGTTTTTTAGCAGATAATCCAGCGCGAGTTGCTCTGCCTGGTCGCCACGTTTGCGTTTGGGCGTGCGTTTTTTTGCGGTCTTTTGCTTGCCGGAAAGCCAGCGAAACAGCGGGAGTTGCCTCATCGCCTAACGCACAGGAACCGGCTTGCCATCGACAAACTTTGCCCACATCAATTCGCGGTGTAGTTTGCCATTGCGGCTAAGGCGAATCCGTCCTGTCCGTCCATTGAGTGCGCTACTGTAATCTTTGAGCGTGTCCAACTGGTTCGCCAGTAGCATCGCATCCATGCCCAGTGCGAACAGGCGTGGATAGCTGGTCATGGAAGGCATTGCGGTTGAGGATGAAAGCTGGGTTAGTACCCAGGGTGTTTCGGTAAACATCAAACCATCCAGGTTGGCATCACGACCGGCATCAACGACACCGTTGAACACATGGGAAGTTGCATAAACGGGTGTTTCTTTTAGTGCCTGGCGAATGCTCGGATAAATAGATTGTGCCTGTTTGGGCGAGGCGGCAAGCAAAATCGCATCAAACTCATCACTGCGGGTTGCCAGTGATTGGCTAATATAGCTGAAATCAGTACTGCTATTCTTATAGCTTTTATTCACGGCAACCTTGCCTCCACGTTCAATAACAGCAGTACGCATGGCATCTTGCAGGCGTTTTCCCCAGGCAGAATCAGGCGTGAGCAGTGCGACTCTTTTGAGGTTTTTGTTGATGGCATATTGCGCCATTTGCACCGCTTCGTCTTCCGGGAGCAAACCAAATTGATAAAGATTGGTATGCTGGCTTTTATCAGCAAGGTAGTTGAGGGAAATAACGGGTTTGCTCAGAGTGTGATTAGCCAGGGTGGAAAGTTTGTTTTTATCAAAAGGACCTATGATGATTTTTGCGCCCTGGTTAACCGCTTTTTGGTAAAGGGTGTTAATGTCGGCACTGTTTGCATCAAATAGATTGAGTGACTTGCCATTGGCAGCCGCCTGTATACCAGCAAGGATGGTGTTTCCAACGGATGATAGCTTGCCTTTTCGTGGCAGGATAACCGCAATATCATGTTGTATGGCTTTTTGTTGAGGCGGTTGCTGCTCTACCGTTGAGCTAATGGTTCCCGATGTTGTTGATGACGTGGTTG
>CAZPEE010000128.1:0-6902 GCA_964585525.1 uncultured Cocleimonas sp. | reverse complement strand
CTAAAACAAAATCTAACGCTAGGGGATACCACCAATGTACAAACAAAAATTCCATATTCTATTGGGCATGTTTAGCCTTGCCATCAGTATCGTTCTGCCCACGGTGATTTATCAGTACTATTTTTTATTAAAAACGTGGAATGAAATTATTTTGCAAAGCAATGCCAGCATACTGATTGCCTATGGTTTGCTTTCCATCATGATTCTATTGCTTGCACTGTTCTTGTTAATCGCTTTTCACGAACTGGGTGGTTATTTAAACGGATTAATAAAAAACGATAAGCAAGCGGTTGAGCGCTTTGCAGGCACACAGCATTAACAATAAAAATAGCGTACTGGTGCCTGGGAGCACTGTAATTTCAGGGGCTATTTAAAACAAAATCCACCACAAAGGGCTCGAAGCAGATGAATTAAAATAAGCAAAAACCTTCGTATCCGCTATACCCTTCATGGTAAAAGCACGCATGAGCAAGGGACTTGCAAAACTCGTAAATTGAAAGAATTTCCTGGCAAAACTGCTAAATTAAAAGCTCACATGCCTTGATGCTGGAAATTTAGCGTTGCCAGAAATTATGGGACTTATTCAGGGTTTCCTTAAGGAAGGGCTGGTTAACTTGATTATAAAGTTGCTGACTTCTGGTTATGCTCAACATACTGGTGGCGCTTTATGACCTCATCCAAAGACCCTGGTCGATCAATGCCATAGCCCTGCCCATAATCAACACCAATATCCCTGAGTAGCCCGATGATCTCGTCGTTTTCAACATATTCGGCGATGATTTTAAGATTCATGGTATGGCCAACCTGGTTTATTGACTGAACCATGGCACTTGAAACCTCATCTGTCGCAATGTTTTTCACAAAACTACCATCAATTTTCAGATAATCAACATCCAGCGATTTTAAATAACCATAGGAACTGACACCAGTACCAAAATCATCCAGAGAAAAGCTACTTCCCAGGTTCTTAAGTGTGGCAATAAAATTAGCCACCAGACTTAAATCATCCACCGCGACCTGCTCTGTAATCTCAAAACACAGTGTTTGCGGGTCTACCCCGGAAGTTTTAATTTCTTCCAGTACAAAATCCAGGAAACGTGAATCATTCAAGCTCTGACCAGATAAATTAATCGCAAAAACAGGCAATGGTGTTTGCTCAGGAATCTGGCTTATATTACTTAACGCATTTTTGACTACCCAACGATCAAGGCTGGGCATCATTGAATAATATTCAGCAGCAGGAATAAATTCATCGGGCGGAATCTGTTTGCCTTCTTCATCATACATGCGAACCAGTAATTCATAATGATGAAAGGGTTCTTTAAAGGCATTTTCTTCCAACGGATGGATAGGCTGCGCAACCATTTCAAAGCGGTTTTCCTGCAATGCCTTTTTCAGAATCACAACCCATTCCAGGTTACCTTGCTGTGTTTGTATTTCGACGTTATCAGCCTGGTATGCCTGAACACGATTACCGCCATATTTAATCGCCAAATTACATGCCATTTTCGCTTCTGTTAATGCACGCACTGCTGATGTTGTATCTTTATTAACAAGCACAAAACCTGCGCTCATTGTGACAGGATACTCCTGGCCAATTTGAGAGAATTGATAATTTTCAACCTGTTTTAAAATCTGTTCTATCGACTTTATAGCTGACCCCAGGCTACGATCGCAATAAATTATGGCAAATTCATCGCCACCTACCCGACCTAAAATATCATTACTTTTATCCACATTTTGACTCAGCAGATCGCCCATTTGTATAATTAAAGAATCACCGGCAGCATAGCCTGCAGCATCATTAATAATCTGGAATTGTTCAATGGCCAGATAGCAAAGTATGTTGGTGGAATCATGCTTATGTGCATTATCAATCACATGCTTTAACGCACTTTCCAGAGACTTACGGTTTAACAGATGTGTCAGGACATCAAATTTTTCCAGATTAAACAGTTTCGATTCCAGCGCTTTTGTTTCAGTGATGTTATTCAAAATCAACAAGGACTGGGCAGACGTTGAACCCTGCTCATCATGACTCATTAACACATGTTCAAATTTAATCGGGAAGCGGTGTTTTTGATAATTTTCCAGTACCGCCTCATCAGAAAATGATTGCTCACTCTCGAGCGCATCCAGGTTAAATATATTTTGTAGCTTACGTTCGGTTTTTTTATGCAGCAACTGGAAGATATCGGTATATTGTCGCCCCATAGCACTGCGTAAACGGCATTCCAGCAAGTTTTCAGCGGCGCTATTCATATAAACGATATGTTGGCCTTCATTCAGCAGCACAACCGGATTGGGAAGCAATTTAAAGATATCATCGTGACAGGTGTTACTCATCACTTCTGCAACAGGACCTTGATGCTTTCTATATTGGTACATCAAGATAGCACCCATCGAAACAATCACCAGCAAAAGCCCAATGACGACAAAGAAAAGCAGATGATTATCCAATTGAAAATCCTTTAGGGGTAACTATTAATATTATTATTCCCGGTATTTTCTCACAATGAAGATGAATGCCAGCTTAAGCAACAAAACTGGCAGACACAAAAAAGCCGCCCCGATGACAGGAGCGGCTTTGATAAGCAGGTATGAATACTTGCCTACACTTTTTCTTTAATTCGAGCCGCCTTACCGGTAAGTCCACGTAGGTAATAAAGCTTTGCGCGACGTACCGCGCCTTTACGTTTTACTTCGATACTATCAATTGCGTGGCTATAGGTCTGAAACACACGCTCAACACCTTCGCCGTATGAAATTTTACGAACCGTAAAGGCAGAATTTAAACCACGGTTTTTCTTGGCAATGACAACACCTTCAAAAGCCTGCAAACGCTCGCGGTCACCTTCTTTTACCCTTACCTGAACAATGACGGTATCACCCGCATTGAAATCCGGGATTTCTTTGTTCATCTGCTCGGCTTCAAGCGCCTGAATAATCGTGCTCATGATATTTCCTCAAAAAATTTATTTATCTGTTTTAGCATTAATCTTTAAAAACTTCTTAAACAGGTCTGGGCGAATTTTTTCAGTTCGCTGCAAAGACTGTTTCCTGCGCCAATCAGCAATTGCCTTATGATCACCGCTTTTTAAAACTGCCGGTATCTGCAAACCTTCAACCACGTCTGGCCTGGTATAATGCGGACAATCCAGTAAACCTTCATTGGCTTTACTAAATGAATCCTCATCAGCCGAAGCATCATGGCCTAAGGCACCGGGTAATAAACGGGTAATCGCATCAACCATTACCATCGCACCAAGCTCGCCGCCACTTAGCACATAATCACCCAGTGACCACTGCTCATCAACCTCAAGCTCTATGACCCGTTCATCAATGCCTTCGTAACGGCCACAAAGCAGAATCAAATCAGTTTGTGCTTCTGCCATCTTAGCCAATGCGTCCTGATCCAGAGCCTGACCTTGCGGACTCAGGTAGATAAGCTTAGCCTGCTTACCGGGTTTTTTCTTCGACTTAATATCACGAATGGCTTTTAACAGGCAATCTGCCTTCATTACCATGCCCGGACCGCCGCCATAAGGCCTGTCATCAACCGTCCGATGCACATCCTCCGTATAATCCCGGGGATTCCAGCAATGAAGATCAATCAAACCACGTTTTGCTGCCCGTCCGGTAACACCAACCTGGCTGACCATTTCGACCAATTCGGGGAAAAGTGTAATGACATCAAAACGCATTATCTTTTTCCCTAACCATCACTTAAGTAATCTAAAAATCAAAATCCCAATCAACAACCATCAGGGATTCCTCTAAATCTATTGATACGACAACATCATCCATCAAAAAAGGAATCATGCGTTCGTGCTTGTCATCCTCATTTTCAAGCGTTTCTTTCTTAACAATCAGGACATCATTACTGCCCGTGTCAAAAATCCAGTCAACTTTTCCAAGGTTTTCGCCTTTTACCGTTTGTACATTTAAGCCTATCAGCTCTTTCCAGTAAAATTCACCTTTCGGTAATTTTTCCAGCTGGCTATTTTTAATCGCGATTTTCGAGCCAATCAATGCCTCTGCCTGACTACGCTCGTTCACACCATTCAGTTGGGCAACAATATTCTTACCTTGCACCCTGCCTTGTAAAACCTTTATTGGCGTCCAGTCGTTTTTACCACTACGCGGCTTTTTTAAAAACCATTCTTTATAGTAAGTGATCTGAACCCTTGGTGAGGTATGGGAAAACACTTTCACCCACCCTTTCACGCCAAACACTGCTGAAATCTCACCTAACAATACATAATCATCAGTTTGTTTTTCAGCATGAGTCATCAATAACGCAAAACAATTAAGCTGCTTCTTTAGCCGCTTCCTTTAACAAGGTGTTTACACGTGTTGATAATTGAGCGCCCTGCTTGATCCAGTGATCAACTCGCTCTTGCTCAAGATTCAAGCGAACTTCCTGCCCTTTTGCTCGCGGGTTATAAAAACCCAAACGCTCAATATAACCACTATCACGTGGCTTGCGAGAATCTGTAACAACAATATTGTAAAAAGGACGTTTCTTGGAACCGCCTCGTGCCATACGGATTGTAACCATAGTCGGTAAAGCCTTATCTATAATCAGTAAAATAATCACACTTGTTACTTGAAGTAGCAGCTTATCTGTCAGCGCACCACAAGGATAACAGGCATAAAAAAGAATCGGCGAATATTACGCTTTTTTTCAAAAAAGAAAAGCCTTATTTTAACAAATCGGCATTTCGACACTGCCACTTATCCAATGTGACTACCGGCTGTACTAAAATTTCTTGCCTTTCAGGCTACGTTAGCAGTATTTTAACGGGCAATAATAATAAAAAAACAATCAACATTCTAATTAGAATGCCGCCAAAGAAAATTATGAAACAATCATTTTATAAAAGGATGCGATGCGCATCACGTAACCGCTTTAGCCTTTTTTTGCTCGTTATTTTTTCGCCAATCACTTTATGCTTTCCCTGTGTATCTAACGCAAACGACATGTTTAACGTTTATAAGTTAATGGATATCCCCAGTTACCACCCTTCGCTTTCCCCGCAAAAACAGGATGTTACACAGAGCCAACTTGAAAATCACCCTGTCAGTGATGCAAACAGTATCAATCTATTCACACAAACAGGCAAGGCTTCACTTAATCCACTAAATAGTATTCAGGAACGTTATTTAACCATCCACACAGGCAAACAAGAAAAAATCCAGGCTGTCTATAATGATGGCATCTACGGCATCGCTTATATACAAAACTGGTAAAGAATCCGATTAGATAATTAAATTAAGTCGGTTAGCTTTTATCAGACGCCTTACCAAATTTGCTACATACCCGGAGGGAATCCCCCACCACCCATACCGGGGGGTAACTGGCCTTTCATGCCGCGCATCATTTTCTTTAGCCCGCCACCTTTAAACTTTTTCATCATTTTGCTCATTTGTTTATGCTGTTTGAGCAAACGGTTCACATCCTGTATCTGCATACCACAACCTGCGGCGATACGTTTTTTGCGGGAGCCTTTTATCACATCAGGCTTTTGCCGCTCCAAAGGTGTCATCGAGTTAATAATCGCAACCATGCGCCCGACTTCCTTATCACCTGCACCACTTTCCATCGCCTGAGTCATTTTACCCATGCCCGGCAATTTATCCATCAAACCGCCCATGCCACCCATTTTTTGCATCTGTAGCATTTGTGAACGCAAATCATCCAGGTCAAAAGCCCTACCCTTATTCAGTTTCCTGGCAAGTTTTTTAGCCTGTTTCTGATCAACATTACGCTGCGCCTCTTCAACCAGCGAGACGACATCACCCATCCCCAGGATACGTGAAGCCATGCGATCTGGATGAAAAGGCTCAAGCTCATCAATTTTTTCGCCCATACCGATAAACTTGATCGGCTTGCCGGTAACCTGACGTACAGAAAGCGCAGCACCACCACGCGCATCACCATCAGCTTTGGTCAGCACTACGCCTGTCAAAGGAAGTGCATCGCCAAAGGCTTTGGCGGTATTTGCAGCATCCTGGCCTGTCATACTATCCACAACGAATAGCGTTTCAACTGGGGCAACAGCCGCATGGATTGACTGTATTTCATCCATCATATCGGCATCAATATGCAAACGACCTGCGGTATCCACCAGCAACACATCAATGTATTGCTTTTTCGCTTCATCCAGTGCGTGTTTGGCAATATCTACCGGTGACTGAGCCACATCACTGGCTATAAACGTAGCACCAACCTGCCCTGCCAGGGTTTCCAGTTGTTTAATCGCTGCCGGGCGGTAAACATCACAACTGACCATCGCCACGCTTTTCTTTTCCCGCTCTTTAAGCAACTTGGCGAGTTTTCCGGCGGTTGTCGTTTTACCCGCACCCTGCAGACCAGCGAGTAGAATAACGACAGGTGGCTGGGCATTGAGGTCGAGTGTTTCGTTTGCCGCACCCATGAGCTCCACCAGCTCATCATTAACGACTTTAACCAGAGCCTGACCGGGTGATAGGCTGCCAATGACTTCCTGGCCAATTGCCCGTGTTTTCACTTTTTCAACAAAACTGCGGACAACTGGCAGGGCAACATCGGCCTCAAGCAAAGCCATGCGTACTTCGCGCATCGCATCCTTGATATTATCTTCTGTCAGGCGCGCCTGGCCACGGAGTTTTTTAACCGTATGGGATAAGCGATCACTTAGATTTTCAAACATAGTTTTTTCTTCTTCTACTCAAGTATTATTAAGAACAAATTTAAAGTGCATCTGCGCACAAAAAGCATTACATTATACCATTAGTGGCACTTCTATTAATAGGGGCTCACCATCAACTAACATTATGAACAAACACGGGGAAATAATCCTAAATTCCTCAGTTGAACGCTTTTACAAGCAATAAGATAATGAATTACATGAAAAATA
>CAZPEE010000127.1:3431-7014 GCA_964585525.1 uncultured Cocleimonas sp. | reverse complement strand
TATTTAAATTCTTGACATGAATGAGTAATATTCTGACTATAAAGCCATTATATAGGGCTGTTTAGCTAGGAGGCTGTCCATTCCACTGGCAAAACTGACCGTTTATCAGTGCAGGCATGGATAAATAATTCACATGCTCCTATAACTACCTAATCATTTTTAATCAGGAAGAACCATGTCAGGAAGAACCATGCATTTTATTCATTCAAAGAAAAGTAAACCCGTTTTTGCTACTTTACTACTTTCCTCAACGATAGGGTTTGCTACTTCAAACCTTAGCGCTGAGGTTATTACACCGAATGTCGCAGCAGCGATTCAGGAACCAGCCGGGGTTTATAATAACAACCCTGCTGACCTGATTAACATGCATGTTACTACGCTGGTAGGATCAGGGCCATGTGTGACAGGCGATTATACGGGATGTACCTTTGATGATGTTCTCAATGACATTGTACGGGATGAGTTTAAACCTGAAGTGAAAGTCCATATGACGGCTGACAATTACCCTGATGATGGTCGTACTTTCAATGCCAGAATCAGGCAGCGCGGTAAGGCAAGCCGCCTGGGTCCACAAAAGTCTTTCCGCGTCAAACTTGAAAAAGGCCTGCCACTCTGGAGTGGTGAGCGCCGTATCCAGCTATTGAAAAGCCCCTGGGAAAGTACCCGGATACTGCATAAACTAAGCTATGACCTGTTTAAACCGATACCTAATTTACCGAGTATTCGTACCCAGTTCATTCATCTTGATATCACAGATCAGGGAACCACAAGCGATTATGGTTTGTATACCCAGGCCGAATATGTAGGCAAAGAATATTTACAGCGCAGGGGCTGGGACAAGAATTCACGACTCTACAAGCCAAAATATTTCTGGTTTCAAAATGAAGCAGCATTTGCCATGGGTGCAGATGATAAACCCGTAGACCCGGTAGCTTTTGATGGAATTATCGAAATAAAACGTGGTAAAACACACCGTGAATTTGCCAATATGGTTAAAGCGGTAAATAACCAGTCTCTTGATTTTCAATCACAGGTCTTCAATAAACACTTTGATAAAAATAATTTCCTGAGCTTTTTTGCAGTCAATATTTTAACCAATAACGAAGACACCATCGCAAAGAATTATTATTTATATAATCCTAAAAATAGCGAAAAGTTTTACTTCCTTCCGTGGGACTACGACTATGCCTGGGGTGCCAATTACAACACCTTTAGCCATCTGCCACGCTGGTGGTTTTCTGTCTCTAATTGGTGGGGGGTTAAGTTACACCGCCGTTTCTTACAACAGCCTGGCAATCTTGATTTACTTAAACAGGCTGTTTTAGAAATAAAAAACAAGTACATGACACCAGGCAAAATCGCTGCTTTACGTGATTCATACTATGATGTCGTTTTCCCTGTCATCAGAAACAGCCCGGACTGGAATTATATCGAACTGGGTAATGGTACAGACCCCGAGCGCGTTGCTAAATTTAATCAACTTTTTGCGGACCTGTCTCAAAATGTAAACTTTAACTATGCACGCTTCCTGGAAGGCATTAATGACCCAATGCCATTTTATATGCAAGATCCTGAATTCCGTGCCAACCATGATATTCGTTTCCGCTGGAATAATTCAGTCAGCCTGACCGGGCAAACGGTTGTCTATGACCTGGATGTATCAACCAGCAAACTCTTCACACCAGGCACACTGGTAGAACATATCCAGAATATCCCAAGCAATCGTTACACCCTGCATTGGAGACACCCTAAAGGAACTTACTATTTCAGGATTGTTGCAAGAGATGCTGCCAACCCGCAGCAACATTGGCAAATATCCTTTGATGCCGTATTAAACTATGCAAACGGTGATGAATTGTTTGGTGTAAAACAAATGGTTGTTGCCCAGGATGGTGATACGACAAATCCACCACCACCTCCCCCACCGCCTACATCCGGCAGTGTATCAAACCCGGTAACAGGTATTGCAGTTAACGGTAATGCTTCAGACTGGAATGGCTTGACAGCTTTCCCGACTGATCCTGATGATATTGGTGGCGGTAGTACCAATGTGATTGACTGGCAAAGTGCCAGCATGGCGCATAACGGTCAAAAACTATATTTACTCTACCGTAACCGTGGCCCGGTTGACCCCAATAGAAACAGTGGTAGTTACACATCCTGGGGCTGGCAAGTTTTCCTTGATACTGATAACAACCCGGCGACCGGATTTAAACTGAATGGCTCGTTTGGTGCAGATTACTTGCTGGAAGCGACTGAACTACAACGTTATACCGGTACTGGAAATAACTGGAACTGGCAAGTAACTGGCCAGGCCGCATCACAGTTTAAGGGTAATATCAATGAGCTTTCATTGAATCGTAGTGAGTTAGGTAATCCTCAATCCATGCGTATTGTTTTCCAAGGCTCTAACGAAGCCTATGGTGGAAGCAGCAAGGATCGTTATCCTGACAGTGGTTACTTAAGTTATTCTTTCGGTGGCGGCACAACCCCACCCACAAACCATGCACCGGTTGCCGCTAACCAAAGCCAATCGGTCGTGGTAAACACCCGTACCACAATTAGTTTGAATGCAACGGATGCTGATACTGACACACTGAGTATGAGTATTGTTCAACAACCCGCGCACGGAACTTTAGTGGGAACAGGCCTCACAGTTCAATACACACCTAATCAAAATTATACCGGTGCAGATTCGTTCCGTTACCGCGTTAATGATGGGACAGTGAACAGTAATATCGCAACCGTGTCGATCAATGTGATCAATTCCAATCCAGGCACGGGTATATCCAATCCTGTGGTAAATGGTGGTATTACAGTAAACGGTAGCCGCTCTGACTGGAATGGTTTACATCTATTTGCAACAGATCCTGATGATATTGGCAGTGGCGATACTATTGACTGGTTACGTGCTGGAATGGCTCACAGTTCAAGCACTGTTTACCTGATGTATGAAAACCGGGGGCGAGTGGATCAATCAAAGGCAAGTGGTTCATTCCTTCCCTGGGGTTGGCAGACTTTCATTGATACTGACAGCAATGCCAGTACCGGTTACCAACTTGATAATGGCTTTGGTGCAGATTACCTGATTGAAGGTCAACATGTATTCCGTTACAACGGTTCCGGTTGGAACTGGACAGATATGGGTACAGCAACCAGCCGCTTTAATGGATCGGTTGCAGAACTTAGCTTCCCTAGAAGCTGGTTAGGTTCCCATGCCAGCGTGAAAGTTGCCTTCCTGGGTAATAATGAAGCGTTTGGTGGTAACAGTATTGATGCATATCCCAACAATGGCAGTTTTGAATACTACTTCGGAAATGGTACACAAGGTCGAGTGACACCTGTTGCCAGCGGACAAAGTGGCGTATTGAGTTCACCTCAAAACCATCAACCTGATTTGTCCACAAATACCACCAATGTCGGTAACAACGGCACACCATCAAGTGGTGGCGGAAGTTTCTACTGGATGTTGTTACTGCCTTCATTCCTGTTAGGACGTAGACGCTATTTGGCGCTTCGTGATCATTAAACCTAAACTACTAAGTTAACCGCCTCGCAATACCTGCGAGGCGCTCAACTAAGG
>CAZPEE010000127.1:0-3331 GCA_964585525.1 uncultured Cocleimonas sp. | reverse complement strand
AGACACGACAAAAAAAATCATCTGGCGCTTGTTATCTCGACAGTTTCTTTGTTGAGTGCAAGTTTAATAAGTAGCCCAAGTTATGCCGATGTACTTTCAACGGTCAATATAGCTGATCTTCAAGAGCCTGCTGGCACTTATGATACAAACGCACCTACCTTATTAAATATGACAGCAACAACCGTTATTGGAACAGGGCCTTGTGT
Source organism: uncultured Cocleimonas sp. (assembly GCA_964585525.1). Lineage (GTDB taxonomy): Bacteria > Pseudomonadota > Gammaproteobacteria > Thiotrichales > Thiotrichaceae > Cocleimonas. Next base: position 3,125 of record CAZPEE010000127.1, on the reverse strand, counting down.
GACAGGCAATTATGTAGGATGTACGTTTAATGATATTTTAAATGATATTAATGGACACGATACTTTCAAACCTAAAATCAAGGTTCATTTTAGCGCCGATGATTATGCAGATGATGGACTTGTTTCAAATGCAACCATGAAACAACGTGGCAACGAAAGCCGTAATGCACCACAAAAATCATTTTCTATCAAACTAAAAAAAGGTCTTCCTCTTTGGCGGGGAGAGCGCAAAATACAGTTAATTAAATCAGGATTTGATGATTCCAGGATTCGCAATAAGTTAAGTTATGACTTGATCAAAGAGATACCTAATCTACCCAGTATGCGCTCACAATTTGTTCACCTTAATATTAACGACCAGGGTATTAATAAGGACTTTGGTTTATATACACAGGTAGAAAATGCTGGCAAGGAATACTTGAAAAGACGGAATTGGCCTAAAGATTCACGTCTCTACAAAGTAGAAGACTCTAGTTTATACGATGGTGATCCTGGTTTAGCACTGGATGCTACCGGAAAACCTGTTAATTTAAATGCGTTTGAACAAATATTTGAAATCAAAAGTGGTAAAACACATTTTGATCTGATCAATATGTTACGTGATTTAAATAATCCTTCTCTTGATTTTAATACACAGGTCATGGGTAAATATTTTAACCGTGATAACTACTTAAGCTGGTTTGCATTTAACTTATTAGTGAATAATGAAGATACACATTTTCATAATTACTATCTGTATAACCCAAAGGGAAAACAAAAATTTTATATAATTCCATGGGATTATGACAGTGTATTGGGCATGGTTCCGGATACACCTGAAATTACTGCTGAGCGTTTACCTCGCTGGTGGTTCTCCCATGCAAATTTCTGGGAAATTGAGCTACATAAACGATTCTTGAGCCAACCAGGTAACCTGCAACTTCTGATTGATGCAGTCACCGAGATGAAAAACAAGTACCTGACACCGGACAAAATTGCTGCAAAACGTGATGATTATTACAATCTTGTTTTTCCTGTTATAAGAAACACCAACGACTGGAATTTAATTGATTTACAGGGAAATACCGACCCTGAACGCGTCGCTAGCTATAACCAGATTTTTAATAAATTGTCCCAGCAGGTTGATATCCAGTATGCCCGTTTTATGCAACGGGCCCATGATCCTATGACCTTCAAGATGAAAGCCCCCGTTATCTCTGCGAATTATAGTACTGATAAAAATATAAAGTTCAGTTGGGGTAAATCAACTAGCCTGACAGGACAATCGATTACCTATGACCTGGATGTTGCAACCGATAAATTGTTCAAATCTGGAACCATCGTTGAGCATATCATTGGAATATCAGGGCTGACACACACCTTGCACTGGAGACACCCAAAAGGGACTTACTATTTCCGCATCATCGCCCGTGATGCTGCTGCCCCTCAACAACATTGGCAAGAGGCGCTAAATGCGCCACTGACCTATGATAATGGCTGGTTGGAACTGCATGGTGTCATGCCCCTTGTTGTACCTGCTGATGGTGATATTGGTAATCCTCCGCCATCAGGAACAATCTCAAATCCTGTTAGCAGTATCAGCGTTAATGGCAATGCATCTGACTGGTCTGGTCTAACTGCTTTTCCTACTGATCCTGATGATATCGGAAGTGGTGCAACTAATGTTATTGACTGGCAAAATGCAGCCATGGCTCATAATGACCAGAAACTCTATCTATTGTATCGTAACCGTGGTCCTGTTGACCCCAATAGAAATAGCGGAAGCTATAGTTCGTGGGGTTGGCAAGCCTTTTTTGATACGGATAATAACCCGGCAACTGGTTTTAAATTAAGTAGTACCTTTGGTGCGGATTACATCCTTGAAGCGACTGAACTGCAACGTTATACAGGCACTGGAAATAATTGGAACTGGCAATATATAAGCAGCGCTAATGCAAGATTTACTGGCAATATCCAGGAGTTAAGTTTCAATCGCAGCTTATTGGGTAACCCACAATCATTACATGTTATTTTCCAGGGAAATAATGCAGCCTATGGCGGAAATACCATTGATGATTATCCAAATAACGGTTATTTGAGCTATTCATTTGGCAACGTTCCACCTCCGACTAACCATGCACCAGTTGCATCGGGTCAAAACCTGTCCGTTGAAGTTAACACACGCACAACTATTGGTTTAAATGCAACGGATGCTGATGGTGATAGCCTAAGCGTTAGTATCGTACAGCAACCCGCACATGGTACATTGGTTGGTACAGGTTTAACGGTTCAATACACGCCTAATCGTAATTATACCGGTAATGATTCATTCCGTTACCGGGTTAATGACGGAACAGTCAACAGTAATACTGCGACCGTATCGATCAAGGTTATCAACTCTAACCCCGGAACGGGCATATCCAACCCAGTAGTGAATGGCGGTATTACGGTAAATGGTAGTCGTTCTGACTGGAACAATCTGACTTTGTTTGCAGCTGACCCTGATGATGTCAGCAATAACCAAACAATTGACTGGTTGCGTGCAGGTATTGCACACAGTTCTTCGACTGTCTATCTGATGTATCAGAACCGTGGCCCAATAAACCGCTCTAAAGCAACCGGAACATCATTGCCCTGGGGTTGGCAGGCTTTCCTTGATACCGACAGCAATGCCAATACCGGTTTTCAAATTGGCGGAGGCATAGGTGCTGACTATCTGGTAGAAGGTCGCCATGTATTCCGTTACAACGGTACTGGCTGGAACTGGACTGACCTTGGTACAGCAACCAGCCGTTACAACGGAAACATTGCAGAACTTAGTTTCCCCCGGAGCTGGTTGGGATCACACAGCAATGTAAAAGTCGTTTTCCTGGGTAATAATGAGGCCGTTGGTGGCAGCACGATTGATATTTATCCTAACAGCGGCAATTTTGCATATTACTTTGGAAGTGGCGCGCAAGGAAGAGCTACACCAGTGTCGTCAAATCAGCGTGGTTTAAGCAGTTCTCCACAGGATCACCAACCTAACCTCACAGGAGGTTCAACGTCTAATGGATCAGGCGGTTCTGTATCAGCAAGTGGTGGTGGAGGTAGTTTCTCATGGCTACTATTACTGCCTGCCTTGTGGATGGTGCGGAGACGTTCTA
>CAZPEE010000126.1:3665-7085 GCA_964585525.1 uncultured Cocleimonas sp. | reverse complement strand
CATAAAAAGTACAAAAAACTTCCACTTCATAGCCAAGTGCTGCTGCTGTAGATGCCAGGATGAAGGGTGGGTAAGCCCAATCTAATGTACCTTTTGTTGCAATGATCGCGAGTTTCTTTTGCTCCATTTTTAATTTAACCTCTTAATGTGTTCGCTTAGGGGATGGGTGTTGTCCCAACGGGGATACGCCGAGTATAACAGGAAAACATAATATACTGAAATACTATAATCTATCGGTAATTAAACGATTTTCGGGCTAGAATAGACGCATGAAAATATCCAGGTACTATCAGGCAGAACCCTTGAAAATTGGTCAGCTTGTTGAGCTGAGTAAAGAAAATCACCGCCATGCTGTTCAGGTGCTGAGGTCTGAAGTAGGCTCTCCGTTAGTATTGTTTAATGGTGAAGGTGGTGAATATATTGCCCACTTTGTGGAGATTGGCAAGCGCCACTCACGGGTAAAAATTGAAGCGTATAATGAAAATAGCACAGAATCCAAATTAGGAATTACCCTGGTTCTGGCGATGATAAAACCAGAAAAAATGGATTTTGCAATCCAGAAAGCTACTGAACTGGGCGTAAGCAAAATACAGCCTATTTACACTCAACGTAGTGTCATCAAGCTAAAAGCGAACCGTCTGGAAAAAAAGATGGCGCATTGGCAAGGTGTCATTATCAGCGCCAGTGAACAATCAAACCGAACACGGCTGGCACAAATATTGGCACCCTTGAGTGTTGAGAATTGGCTTGAACAGGCTTCAGCTTATCCTTTAAAAATTGCCATGTTGCCGGGGGATTATCCGGGTTTGTTGGCTCTTGCAGAGTCCTTGCCAAGTGCTAATGATGCTGATCAATTAGCTCTGCTTATTGGCCCGGAAGGCGGATTTACCGATAACGAAGAACAACTCATGCTGCAAAATAATGTCACCCCGGTAAGCTTTGGTCCACGCATCCTAAGGGCTGAGACCGCCGCTATAGCAGGAATTACGGCGTGCCAGCTTTGCTGGGGTGATGTTTAATTTTTTCTTTAGCCAGAATTTTTCTTAGCTTTTTCTTTCTCTGCTTTGAGCAACATTTCATGCACATGTTCCGAGGTGTCTTTATCGGCTTCCTTGATAAACTCATCCAGAGAAATCGTTTGGTTAAGCCGTGTATCTATCGGACTTAGTGTCTGGTTATAGCCCGGAGTTTCTGAAAAACCGGAGGTTAATGATAACTTATCAACCAGGTCAGAAAACTGGTAGGCAATCACGGGTGAACTCACTAGCGCAGCAACACCGATAGCGGGAATCCATTTAGTATGGTTTGTTTTAACCATATAAAGCGCTAGCAATGCAGGGATTAACAGGAAGCTGGACATATTTTTCAAAATGTCCCCTGGTGTGTTTGATGTAAACAAGTAATTAAGGAAATGCCCTGCATATTCAAATAATTGTGGCACCAGAAAAATCAACGACGCGATGCTGATGGCGGGCACGAGCTCCCAGCGATGTGTCGATAAGCGACTGATCCCAGAGATGATAATGGTAATACCCAAAATGGTAAGAATCGAAGGTAAAACATTACTTAAATAATACAATGGCTCTTTCGCTACAGGTGTTACCAGATAACGTTCTAAAAAGAAAATACCAATCGTTGCCATCAGCAACACAGCACTCCAGATAGGGCTGCTGAAAATACAGAAAAAACCGGAGCATTGCCTAACCCTCGTTTCTTCTACAGGCATATCGGCAGCCAGCAGGCGTGCTTTCAAGTCACCCAGTTTTATTTCCGTCGGCAAGGTAACATTGACCGTTTCGCCTACATCCATTTTTGTTTTATTCAGTGAAGAACCGTTCTCGTCAGACAGGTTTTGTACCTTGTAGCTATCTTCAGAATCACCCTGGGATATCACCATATGGTGTGGTGAAATGGTCAAATCAGACAGGATAATATCGTTATCAAAGGCACGACCCAGTGTTACCGGAAGCGAGTCAATTTTATGATAGTTATGAACACCACGGTGGGTTGTTTCAAGTATTAGTTTTGCCATTTAAATGTCTCCAGCATGCGCTTGAATAAGGCTAGTGCCGATTTTGCGTCTGTGCCCGTTAAATCCAGGTTAAACAGGAATCCTTTGTCTTTATGCCCGACCAAAGCCGTGGTAAACAACATGTCACTCAAGCCCTTGTATTTTAGATAATCACGACGGCATACCGTTGTTTTAAAATCCTGGGAGGCTACTTTGGTGAAATCAGTATGACAGGAAAAGTTTGTTACATCGCGTTTTCCCGCATGGCTACCGATTACGCTACTATTGACCTTTTCATAACGCCTGTAAAAGCGCGTGGGGTTTAGTTTTTTTGTATCCAGCCAGACGTATTCGTAATTAATACTACCGACATCCAGCCTTGATGACAGGAAGATATTATCTTCGTTGGAACATCGGGTAAAGAATGAGCGGAACAGGTCATCATCTTTAGGTTTGCGGCTAGCATCCCAGCAACGCATGGACTTATCTAATTCTGCAGGTACAACGAAGGAACCAATACGCGTGCCGCTCCATTTATTATGGAGGATTTTTTGTATAATTTTATTGGCATTGGCTTTTAATTGTTTAGAGCTGTGTGCAAAGCGGTCTTCAATAGGCCGAAATTTATTTTCTTTGACGCGATCCAGGACAATTTTTAGATAATCTGCGGGTACTAAAAAACTAATATTATTACCGGATGTGGCAACGTTGATGCCAATTACCCGGCCCTGTTCATCTAGCGTAGGGCCACCACTCATGCCGGGGTTCAGGCTGCCGGAAAATAGAATATTGCCATCTTCATCCTTGGCGAGGATACCATTGTTTGTACCATTAACAATGGTAAAACCTAAATCCATCGGGTTGCCAACAGAAAACAGCGTCGCACCTTTTTCAGGCACATCAGATATTTCCAGCGGCTCACCCATTGGCTTATCTGCCTTGACCACGGCAAGGTCATGAACAATATCAAAATCGAGTAATTTCAGAGGGCCGCTTTTACCAGAGGTTGATAAATAGTCCAATTTATAAATATCGGGATCATTTATAAACTCGCTAACCACATGGTAGTTTGTCGCGAGTATATTGTTACCACCCACCACAAACCCAGAGCCAATACTGGATTTTTTGCCCGTTTGCTTGTTGATAACGCGGATTTGATAAACTGACTTTTCAACATCCATGTAGATATTAGCGGTATTGATTTCTGCGGATGCCAATTGGCTGGTTGCCAGCATTGCCATTAATAAAGCAGAAAATAGCACAGCTACCTGGAAAAAATGTTTCATTTGTTTGTTCATTTATTTAGTTTTGTCTTGGTTCTGTCTATGGTGCAAAAGACTCGCTTTAAAATAACAAACCCGGATATTTCATGAAGGCGGTCACAATATTGCAAATAAATCTGAAATTCA
>CAZPEE010000126.1:0-3565 GCA_964585525.1 uncultured Cocleimonas sp. | reverse complement strand
AAACCCGGATATTTCATGAAGGCGGTCACAATATTGCAAATAAATCTGAAATTCAAAGAGTTACATTAAAAAACAACAGATTCTAAACATTACAGTGTGTCCCTGAATGGTTTTGAAGCAATCCCATTCCCTTCATGAAACATCCGGGCTAAGGAGCCAGCCCGGTTGATCATTAATATGGATAGGCAAAGTACCCTATCAACCTAATATAATCCAGTTGAACTGCATAATTATTGTTCAAGTGGATTTGTTTTGGCGCTTAACTGCCCAGTCAATATGTTCGCGTACCAATTCAGACGATGAATGGTATTTTTGATTAAGAGCCTGCTTGATTATGGGGTTAACGGGTGCGTTTCCCAAGGCTACGGCAATATTTCTTTGCCATCGTTCAAAGCCTATACGGCGAATCGGTGAGCCTTCCATGTTTTTTAGAAATTGCTCCTCGCTCCATTTAAACAAACGCAGCAATGGTGCGGTATCTAGCTGCTTGCGGATCGCAAAGTCAGCCATATCGGCGGTTTGTGCAAAGCGATTCCAGGGGCAAACCAATTGGCAATCATCACAGCCATAAATACGGTTGCCAATGGCAGTGCGAAATTCTTCTGGAATCGCGCCTTTATGTTCAATGGTTAAATAGGAGATACAGCGGCGTGCATCCAGCACATAGGGTTTGATGATGGCTTTGGTCGGGCAAACATCAATACAGGCTGTGCAATCGCCGCAGTGGTTTTCAACAGGTTTTGACGGAGATAAAGGCAGGTTGGTATAAATCTCGCCGAGAAAAAACCAGGAACCGGCATCCTGGTTAAGGATATTGGTATGTTTGCCGACCCAGCCAAGCCCTGCCTTGGCAGCGATGGGTTTTTCCATAACGGGTGCGCTATCGACAAAAACCCGGTAGCTAAATTCCGCTTGATTTTGCTGGTTTTCTTGATGATACAATTCAGCTTCAATTTTTTTCGCCAGTTTTTGCAGGCGCTTTCGCATCATTTTATGATAATCACGACCCAGCGCATAGCGTGAAATATAGGCGCGCTCAGGATGGTTCAGGATCATGACAGGATCGTGTGTTTGTGGCGGCTGGTAATTCATCCTCACACTAATGATGCTAATCGTGCCCGTTTCCAATTCAGCCGGCCGGGTGCGTTTATTACCATGGCGCTGCATCCATTCCATATCACCATGAAACTTCTTTGCCAGCCACTCTTTGAACAATGTTTCGGTGCTTGATAAATCAATATCGCTTATGCCTAGCTGCTGAAATCCTAATTGTTTAGCCCACAGCTTAAGTGTTTCATGGGGAATAGGCGTGATATGATTATTGCTCATTGGTTTATTTTAGCATTTTGATGTCATTACCTTTAACTTTATATACAACCAGCCAGGTTCGGGAGCTTGATCGCATAGCGATTGAGGATTTTGCGATTCCCGGTTTTGACCTGATGAAACAGGCAGGAAAAGTCACCTTTGATTGCATGATGGCATCCTACCCCGATGTTCACTCGGTTTGTATTGTCTGTGGAACGGGCAATAATGGCGGCGATGGATACGTGGTTGCAAGCCTGGCTTTTCAAGCAGGCATGGATGTATCCGTCATCCAGTTAGGGAATGATGAGGCTATAAAAGGAGATGCACTTTTAGCCAGGCAAACTTATCTAAAAACAGGTGGTGCAATTCTTGGGCTGGCATCCGCTAACGAGATTCTTGCACAAGCAGATGTCATCATTGATGCCATTTTTGGTACGGGCCTGACCCGCACGATAAAAGGCGAGTTTGCAGAAGCGATCAACACAATAAACCAATCTGCCGCAAAGCGAATTTCCGTAGATGTGCCATCGGGCCTAAATTCTGATACAGGTAGCGTCATGGGCTGTTGTGTCAAAGCAGATAAAACCGTGACTTATATTGGCCTTAAATGCGGCCTGTTTACCGGACAGGCACGCGATTACGTTGGTGAACTGGTGTTTGATGACCTCGGTGTGCCCTATGAAGTTTACAAACATGTGCCAAATATCTCGCCCATAAAAACACTGGTTCCTGACAAAATCACGCAGCAATTGCTAAAGCCCAGGGCGCGTTGCGGTCATAAGGGTGATTTTGGTCATGTGCTCTGTATTGGCGGTGCGCCGGGGATGAGTGGCGCAATTTTGCTGTGTGCCGAAGCCGCTCTTCGGTCAGGAGCAGGCTTGGTAAGCGTTGCAACACATCCTTCGCATGCTTCTTTTTTGAATCTGCAACGGCCTGAGATCATGGTGAGTGCCGTCAGCCAGGCTGATGACGTTTTGCCGCTGATCGAAAAAGCCAGTGTGATTATTATCGGCCCCGGCCTCGGGCAAACAGCCTGGGCAAATGATTTGCTGGCGTTGATTTTAATGTCTGATAAACCTAAAGTGCTGGATGCTGATGCACTTAATTTACTGGCAGAGCATCATATCACGACGGCTTCCTTATCCAGGCCGGGCTATTCTGCATTGGTAACAAACCCTATCGGAAGAATCAATGCAGCGATGCAAAATGAAGGGCTAAAGCGCAAGGATAACTGGATAATCACGCCGCATCCTGGCGAAGCGGCGCGCCTGTTAATCACAAAAACAGCGCTGATAGAACAAGACCGCTACCAAAGCGTTGAGTTGCTGCAACAACAATTTGGCGGCGTGTGCGTGTTAAAAGGCGCAGGCAGCCTGATTTCAGATGGCGAAAAAACAAGGGTTTGCCGATCGGGAAACCCTGGTATGGCTAGTGGTGGGATGGGTGATGTGCTTAGCGGGATCATAGGCGCATTGGTTGCCCAAGCCGATCATCAAAAATCCGCTTTGACTTTGTTTGATGCGGCAACAGTTGCTGTCAAGATTCATGGCAAAGCCGCAGACCTTGCGGCACAGCAAGGTGAAAAAGGTATGCTTGCCAGCGATTTATTCCCTTTTATACGTCAGTTAGTGAATGAATGATTAAAAGCACAGAGCCACAACAAGAAATTTTCATTCCCAATGAAAAAGCGATGATGCAGCTGGGCGCTGAAATCGGTGATCAATTTTCTGATGGCGGAATCGTACTTTTAAAGGGTGATTTAGGCGCAGGCAAAACCACACTGGTCAGGGGCTTGCTGCGTCATTTGGGTTACCAGGGCATTGTAAAAAGCCCGACGTATACGCTAGTTGAACCTTACCAGCTAGGTTCACGGCTTATTTACCACTTTGACCTGTATCGCCTGGGTGACCCGGAAGAGCTGGAATACATCGGTGGCCGTGATTACTGGGACAGCAATGCATTATGCTTAATCGAATGGCCAGAAAAAGCCACAGGCTATCTGCCACCAGCCGACCTGGAATTAACAATTTCGTATGATTCTGGCAGCATCCCTGATGAACGCAGGGTTTTGTTAAAAAATAATTAATACGCATTGCTTAAAAAATTAGGCAGTCTGCCTTCTCTCCAATAGGATATACACGACAGCCCTTATTAATGTTTTTTGTAACAACTCAGCGTAATGCAAATGACTGCTCAGATTGCCCTCGTTTTGCGCCAAATCAAGGCGGAAGCGCGCACGACTCCAGGGATGGAGGAG
>CAZPEE010000125.1:5503-7114 GCA_964585525.1 uncultured Cocleimonas sp. | reverse complement strand
GATATCCGCGCCAAGGATGTGCGTTATGACGGTACCCAAAGTTTCTTTACGGTTGAGCGGGATGGCAAGTCGTCTCTGGATGTCACCTTGAATATGCCGGGTGAGCATAATGTGCAAAATGCGCTGGCAGCGATTGCCATCGCGACCGAACTTGATGTGAGTGACGAGGCCATTTTAAGCGGTCTGGACAAGTTCCAGGGTGTAGGCCGTCGTTTTCAGTGTTATGGCGAGATTCAAACCCATCAAGGCTCAGTGATGCTGGTGGATGATTATGGTCACCATCCAACCGAGATGGAAGCAACCATGAAAGCTGTTCGCAGCGCATGGCCGGATCGGCGCATGGTGGTGTTGTTTCAGCCACATCGCTATACCCGTACACGGGACCTGTTTGAAGATTTTGCGCAGGTACTTTCAGCGCCGGATATTTTGCTGTTGATGGATATTTATGCGGCAAATGAAGACCCGATTGCTGGCGCGGATGGACGTTCGCTGGCACGTGCGATTCGTAACCGTGGCGCGGTAGACCCGCTTTTTGTTGCCAAACAGGATGATATTGTTGAAGTCTTGCAAAACCAGTTACAGGATGGCGATGTGCTGCTCACACTGGGTGCGGGTAGCGTGGGTGCCATATCAGCAGGCTTGCCTGCCCAGTTATCCAGGGGAGCGTTACTGTAATGAGCCAACCCGCATCACAATTTGGCAAAGTTGCCGTGCTGCTGGGTGGTTGGGCAGCAGAACGTGACGTATCACTAAAAAGTGGTGAGGCAGTTTTGCAGGGCTTACTGGAAAAAGGTGTGGATGCACATGCTGTCGATGCGGGGCGTGATGTGCTGGATGTGCTGCGCGAACAAAAATTTGACCGGGTATTTAACATGCTTCATGGCCGTGGCGGTGAAGATGGTGAAATACAGGGTGCACTGGAAATCATTCAGATGCCTTACACGGGATGTGGTGTGATGGCTTCTGCAATCAGCATGGACAAGCTGATGACCAAGCGTATCTGGACGGGTGCAGGCTTGCCGACGCCTGCATTTGAGATTTTGTCAGAAGCGTCTGATTTTGAAAAAGTGGTTGAAAAACTGGGCTTGCCAATAATGGTCAAACCGGCACAGGAAGGTTCCAGCATTGGCATGAGCAAGGTAAGCGAAGCGCATCAGCTTAGCACGGCATACGAGGTTGCGTCGGCTTACGATAGTGTGGTGTTCGCAGAACAATGGGTAACCGGGAAAGAGTATACCGTGGCACTTGTTGGCGATCAGGTATTGCCGCCGATTCGCCTTGAAACGGATGCCGAGTTTTATGATTTTGATGCAAAGTATAGATCGGCTGATACGCAATATCACTGCCCTTGTGGTTTGGATGAAGCGGCTGAGAATGCCTTAAAAACACTGGCAAAAACAGCGTTTGAGGTCATTGGAGGAAAAGGCTGGGGACGGGTTGATGTAATGCAGGATAATGTCGGTACATTTTGGTTGATTGAGGTGAATACCGTACCGGGTATGACGGATCATTCTTTGGTTCCCATGGCTGCAAAACAACAAGGCATGGATTTTTCTGATTTAACACTGGAAATTTTACAAACGGCATCACTGGATAAAGACACAAAGCAAA
>CAZPEE010000125.1:0-5403 GCA_964585525.1 uncultured Cocleimonas sp. | reverse complement strand
ACACTAAAGGTTTGGAAAAAGCAATCGAAGCCAATGAGTGGGTTTATTCTGCTGCCTTAACTAAAATATGGCCGGATAAACTGATTGTGAAAATTCATGAGCAAAAGCCAGTCGCATTTTGGGGCAAGGATGCGATGCTCAGTAAACAAGGGGAAATTATCCATGCCGTACTGGATGATAAAAAAGGCTCACTTCCCATGTTATACAGTCCGGAGAGTAAGGGTCGCAATATGGCGAAAGCGTTCTTGCAGATACGTGAGTGGATGAAAGGTTTTCCCGTAAAGTTGGTTGAATTTAAGGAAGATGCGCGTGGTTCATGGCAAATCAAGTTAGAGAATGGACTCGTGGTAAAAATAGGTCGCAATCATCATGAAAAACGTATCAGGCGTTTTATGGTGGGCTACCGGCAAAAACTGATAAGCGTTGTCAATAAAATCCATACGGTGGATTTGCGCTATACCAATGGTTTTGCAGTTAAATGGAAAAATGGGCGGTCGGCAAGTTAATCGAAAAATTGCAGGCTAAGGAAAAGAAAAGGGATATAGGAAGGTATTAGTTATGGGTAAGCCAATTAAGGAGTTAACCATGTCAGTCAGCGAAGCAGGAAATATGGTCGTTGCATTGGACATCGGAACCTCAAAAATTGTCACGCTGATCGGCGAAGTGAATAATGGCGATTTGGAAATTATCGGCATTGGGCACAGTCCATCACGGGGTATGAAAAAGGGCGTGGTGGTCAATATTGATTCCACGATTGAAGCCATTCAACGCGCAGTGGAAGAAGCTGAACTGATGGCAGGTGTGAATATCAATTCTGCCTATGCAGGGATTGCCGGAAGTCATATTCAGAGTCTTAATTCTCACGGTATTGTGGCAATTAAAGACAAGGAAGTCACAGAAAGTGATCTTGACCGGGTAATGGATGCTGCACGAGCCGTTGCCATTCCTGCAGATCAACGTATCTTGCATGTGTTGCCACAGGACTATGTGATAGATCAGCAGGAAGGTATTCGTGAGCCAGTTGGCATGTCCGGTGTCCGCCTGGAAGCAAGGGTGCATTTGGTGACCGGTGCGCAGAGCGCGGCACAGAATATTATTAAATGTGTGGATCGTTGTGGTCTGGATGTTGAAGATATTGTGCTGGAGCAGGTCGCCTCAAGTTATGCGGTACTGGATGAGGATGAGAAAGAGCTGGGTGTCTGTATGGTGGATATTGGCGGCGGCACCAGTGACATCGCGGTGTTCCTGGATGGTGCGATTCAACACACGGCTGTTATACCGATTGCAGGTGATCAGGTCACCAATGATATTGCGGTTGCGGTTCGTACCTCAACGGAATTTGCAGAGACCTTGAAAATCAACCATGGTTCGGCGTTACGTCAGTTGGTGACAGAAGACTCAATTATCGAAGTGCCGGGTATTGGTGATCGTGAATCACGTGGTTTGTCCACGCAAACACTGGCATCAGTGATCGAACCGCGTTATGAAGAATTATTTTCCCTGATTTTGGCTGAGTTGCGCAGCAGTGGATATGTGGAGCGCATCGGTGCAGGCATTGTGCTGACGGGTGGTTCATCAAAAATCAAAGGGGCCGTTGACCTGGCTGAAGAAATTTTCCACATGCCAGTGCGTTTGGGTACGCCCAAAGGTGTTGGTGGTTTAAGTGGTGAAGTTGCTAATCCGATCCATGCGACCGGTGTAGGTTTGTTGTTATATGGAGCGGGGCAAAATGCACACGCCGGTTCACAAACATTTTCCACCATTACGGATGATAATTTGTGGGAAAGGATGAAAAACTGGTTTGGCAATAATTTGTAAGATTTTTCAATTTGGAAGTTTAGGAAGAGTGCTTTTCGAAGGAAGCATTTAATTTTAGTTATCACATCGAGTGTAAAAAAAGGAGTTTAGGGCTATGTTTGAATTAATGGATACAGAAGTGCAAAGTGCAAATATCAAGGTTATTGGTGTTGGCGGTGGCGGCGGTAATGCTGTTCAGAATATGGTAGAGGCTGGCATTGAGGGCGTTGACTTTATTTGTGCCAATACCGATGCACAGGCACTGGAAGGTTCAGATGTCAAAAATCTTTTACAACTGGGTAGTAGCTTAACCAAAGGGTTGGGTGCGGGTGCAAACCCGGATGTTGGGCGTGAATCAGCCCTGGAAGACCGTGAGCATATCAAGGAAATGATTGGAAATACGGATATGCTGTTTATCACAGCAGGTATGGGCGGTGGAACAGGTACAGGTGCCGCCCCGGTAGTGGCAGAGATGGCAAGAGAGTTAGGCATTCTAACGGTTGGCGTGGTGACAAAACCATTCCCGTTTGAAGGGCCAAAGCGCATGAAAGCGGCGGAAGATGGTATTGAGGAATTGGCAAAACATGTTGATTCAATTATCACTATCCCCAATGCAAAATTGTTGACAGCGCTTGGTAAAAATACCACGTTACTGGATGCGTTCAAAGCAGCCAATGATGTGTTGTTAGGTGCAGTCCAGGGCATTGCCGAGTTAATTACCCGTCCAGGTTTGATCAATGTGGATTTCGCCGATGTGCGTACTGTGATGAGTGAAATGGGTATGTCGATGATGGGAACAGGTGTTGCCAGTGGTGATGAACGTGCGAGTAAAGCAGCTCAGGCGGCTATCTCAAGCCCTTTGCTGGATGATATTGATATCAAGGGTGCTAAAGGTATTCTGGTTAACATGACAGCGGGTCTGGACATGGGTATCCACGAGTTTGAAGAAGTGGGTGCAGTGGTACGTGAATTTGCTCACGATGATGCAACGGTTGTTGTGGGTACGGTTATTGACCCGGATATGAGTGATGAAATCCGTGTTACGCTGGTCGCAACAGGTTTGGGTCAGGCGGGTGTTGAGCTAAAATCAGTGCCAGAACCACAGGTAAATGACCGTTTACGCCCTGTAGAAATTGAGCAGCCCAGAGTTGCCATGGGTGGTGGCCAAGCTACACCATCGTATGATAATCAGCGACACCAACAACCACAGCATCAGCAACAAGCAACTGGTACAGATGGTAGTTATCTGGATATTCCAGCGTTTTTGAGAAACCAGGCTGACTGATACAAAAAATGGTTTAAGCAAAGATTTACAGAATAATTGTTCATTTTAGGAGCGTTTTTTAGCGCTCCTTTTTTTGTCCTGGTATTTTATTTTTACTTAAATTTATCATAAGTGACTCGAATAACATCTGGTTTATTTACGCTATGCTTATTATAAGAAAAGACATAAACCTAATAAAATATTTAAACGCAGGTTCTTACAGATGGTCTTGTAAAAACTGTAGAATAACCTTCGCAGGCTGAATTTATCGGGCTTTTTAATAATTACCGATAACAGTATTTTGAGAGGGTGAAAAATATGACTAGTGATTCTGATATCACTCTGTCATTCGCTAGTGCTGATGATAAAAAACTGATCAAAGATCAGCTACGGATTATCCTTGCCAGTCCTTTTTTTAATTCTGCCAGACAAATGAAGAATTTTCTTCATTATGTTGTCATTCAAGCAGTTGAAGGTAAAGGAGAGCGTTTAAAACAGTATACGATTGCTGTTGAGGGATTAAATGTCCCGGAAGACTTTAATCCTGACAACAATCCGTTGGTTCGTATCATATGTGGGCGGGTTCGAGATCGTTTAAATAAATATTATCTTCAGGAAAGTGCGGATAATAAAATTATCATTTCTATTCCGAAGGGTGGCTATCTTCCCGAGTTTAAAAAAGCCATCAAGTCCTCAGATAAGCATGTCTCATTTAATTCTTCTGGCCCCAAGCTTGCTCTCGTGAGCTTTTCTGACAAGACATTAACAGGAGAAACGAATAGGTTGCTTTACCGGGTCGGTGATAACCTGGCCAAGAAACTCAGCCGGTTCACTTTTTTCAGGTTGGTTGTGGCGATTCCATTTGTGGATAAAAGTGAATCAAAATCAGGTATTGCCAAAATTAAAGCACAATATAACCCTGATTATTCTTTGGGCTTATTTCTTCAGGAAACAACAAATAATCAACTGACATTGCTTTACCGACTTATAGAAATACAAAGCAAGGAGGTCTTGTGGTCTGAAAGTTATGAGATAGAGGCAAGTTTGTCAGCACAGGAACTGGAAGAAATCAGCGGTAAAATTAGTTCTGAAATTGTCGGTTTTCAGCAAGGCATTATGATAACGCACTGGGCGCGAAAACAATATCAAAATAAAAACACAATACCCGACCACTATAAAATATTAGCCTATTTTCAACAATATCTTGACCACCTGGATAGAAAAACATTCACAACGGCATTGCGTGTCTGTAAACAAACCTTGCAGGTGAACCCGGAAGATATTATTGCCAATGTGATCATTTCGGGCTTATACCGAAGAGATTACAACTATAGTTACGGTGTGACAGAATCACCTTTGGAATTAGGAAAAAAGCACGCTGAAACCGCCATTCGTTTGAAACCAAACTCGCAGGAGGCTCATTTTATCTTGGGACAATTATTGTTTCATTTAAATGAGTGGGAGTGCTGTGTTGATGAATTTAAAATTGCCGGAAGAATTGGTCAACATCATATGGTCGTAGAATATGGTACAGGTTTTTATTTCTGTATGATGGGAAAATGGGAAGAGGGCGTGGCCCTGGTAAATACTGCCATGAGTTTAACGCCTTATTTTCCTTCGTATTTCCATATAATACCCTTTCTGGATTTCTACCGGCAGCAGAATTATACAAAAGCGTTGTTTGAGGCATTAAAAATCACCACTCCCTATATTTTTATTGGGCCGTTAACACGTTGTGTGTGTTATGAGAAGCTTGGTAATCTGGATAAGGCTACTGAGGAGTTGCACGGTATTTCAAAGCACTATCCTGATTTTATGGAAAAAGGTCAACAATACCTGATCCAGCTTTTTGGTAATAAAAAGATTGCTAATGCGTTATGGAAAGATGTTTCAAGGGTTTACGCATTGCATGAAAAATAACCATTGATTGAGGTTCAAGCGAGACCCCAGTATTAGTCGCTAAGGGGTATAATATTAAACGCATTATCCATAGTTTCTAAAAGACCATGTTCTTTGATCAGTTCTTGAAAAGCAAGTATGCAAGAATCGTTGGGAACAATATCTGTTTGTAAATTGATCAATGCAAAGTTCCTGATCAGTTGTACTTCATATAAAGCTTCTTCGATAGCAGAGGCTGACATTCCATAGCGTTTTTGCAGGAAATAGATTCTTAACATGGTTTCTGTAGGGATCAGGGAGCGGCAAACTTTGGCGTTGATAAAGTGTGGGCCAATAAGTTTACCCAGCGTGTCCCATGGGATATCTGCTTCAAAGTCTTGTAATGATTTGTAACGCGGCTTGTTGTCCTGATTTGCTGGCATGATTGTAAAACGGTTGCTTAA
>CAZPEE010000124.1:0-7126 GCA_964585525.1 uncultured Cocleimonas sp. | reverse complement strand
TTGAAAAAAACCATACTTGGTAAAAATGAATTGGTTTTCCCCTGGCGGCAGGGAAACCAGCATCGTTTTTTGATTGATGGTAAGCAGTTTTATCCTGCCATGCTTACGGCTATATCACAGGCACGGCATTTTGTTTTAATGGAAATGTATTTGTTTGAATCGGGCAGGGTGGCTGATCAATTTATTGATGCGTTCATTTATGCCTCACGACGTGGCATCCCGGTATTCATTCTGGTCGATGGCTATGGTGGATTAGGACTATCTAAAACTGACCGGAACAGGATGATAACGGCAGGCGTGAATCTGGTTGAATATAACCCTTTGCGCTTTAAAAAAGTAAAAAAGAATCTGTTTCGTACCCATCGTAAATGCCTGATTATTGATGGTCATCAAGCGTTTGTTGGCGGTGCAGGCATAACCGACTCTTTTGATGGGCAATGTGCCTGGCGAGAAACGGTGATAGAGATAAAGGGTAAGGTTGTTAAGGACTGGCAAACACTGTTCACCACAAATTTTAACAAGTGGTCTGATAAACCTGTACCGCCGATAATCAATGATTTTACAACGAATGGTGGGAATATTGATGCGCGTGTTGCTTATACCAGTGGCGGAAGCCATCTTGAAATCAAGAAGATTTTGCTAAACCGGGTTTACAAAAGTCGCAGGAAAGTCTGGTTAGCATCCGCCTATTTTGTGCCTTCCCGAAAGATCAGGAAATCATTACGCAAAGCGGCGTTTAAGGGAAAAGATGTACGATTACTCTTGCCTGGGCCAGTTACCGATCATCCCGCAGTACGTTACGCCAGCCGACGATATTATGCCCGCCTGCTCCGTTTTGGTGTACGGATTTTTGAATATCAGGATCGTTTTAGCCATACCAAAATACTTTTGATTGATGACTGGTTTAGCATTGGTTCGAGCAATATGGATCGCTGGGATTTTCGCTGGAACCTGGAGGCCAACCAGGAAATAAGAAACCGGGATGCAGCCAGGCAGGTTAGCGAAATATTACTGAATGATTTTGCGCACAGCAAAGAAATTGTCTACCAAGACTGGAAGAAACGCTCCTGGATATTGCGTTTTAAAGAATGGATATGGGGTAAGGTTGATCTGTTTTTAAATAGTCAATTATGATAATTATTCCATTTATTGAATCGTTATAAGACAAACAATCAATTATACAGAATACAAGCATCGGCATACACTAACTCTCAAGAACAAGAAACATCTTGTTCTAATAACCATACCAATGGAGAGTAGTACAATGAAAAAGACACTATTAACCACGGCAACGGGTTCCCCTGTTGCTGATGATGACAACAGTATCAGCGTGGGTGAACGCGGTGCTTTAACCTTTGATAATCATTACACATTTGAAAAACTGGCACATTTTAACCGTGAACGTATTCCAGAGCGTGTTGTTCATGCCAGGGGCACAGGCGCTTATGGTACATTTACGCTTACGCATTCACTAAAAGATTATACGATTGCGGATTTTTTACAGGAAGTTGGTCAAGAAACCCCGTTGTTTGTACGCTTCTCAACCGTCGGCGGCGGACAAGACTCCAGCGATTTTGCACGGGATCCGCGTGGCTTTGCACTCAAGTTTTATACCAGTCAAGGTAACTATGACATGGTAGGCAATAATACACCCGTGTTTTTCTTGCGTGATGCAATCAAGTTTCCAGATTTTATCCACTCGCAAAAGAAAGACCCGCGCACCAACCTACCCAATCCCGCCGCTATGTACGAGTTTTGGGCTAACCATCCGCAATCCTTGCACCAACTGACTATTTTAATGTCAGACCGGGGCATTCCGGCATCCTATCGCCACATGCATGGTTTTAGTTCGCACACCTTTAGTTTTTGGAATGAAAAAGGCGAACGCTTCTGGTTCAAGTGGCACTTCAAAACCAATCAAGGCATAAAATGTTTGACGAATGATGAAGCTGCCAAAGCAAGCCCATTTGGAGCCCAGCAAGACCTGGTCAATGCCATTGATGAAGGAACATTCCCTAGCTGGACGGCAAAGGTTCAAATCATGACAGAAGCGCAAGCCAGAACCTATAAAATTAACCCCTTTGATTTAACCAAGGTCTGGCCACATGCGGATTTCCCCTTGATGGAGGTAGGCCAACTTGAGCTAAACCGCAATGTGGAGAATTACTTTGCTGAAACGGAACAGGCCTGTTTTGCCCCGAATAATCTTGTACCGGGCATTGGAGCTTCACCGGATAAAATGTTACAGGGCAGGCTGTTGGCATATCAGGATGCGCATCGTTACCGGGTAGGAACCAATGCAAACCAATTACCCGTGAACGCGGCGAAATGCCCAGTACATCATTATCAGAGGGATGGAGCAATGGCCGGGGGGTGTCCAATGCAATCTGCGTCAAAAATACAGGATTCAAGCGTAAATTATTACCCCAATGATCAAATTAACCAGGGTGCTCCTGTTCCTGAACCATCCGTTGAAGAACCTGCCATGCCGGTACTTGAGGATGCCTGGGTGAAACGTTATGCTGTTGCGGATGATGAAGATCATTACTCGCAGGCGGGTGATTTATACCGGTTGATGAGTGATTCACAAAAAGACCAGCTAACACGAACTATTGGCGAAGGCTTAATTCATGCCAGTGACTCCATTCAGCAGCGTATGCTAACCCAGTTTGCGAAAGCTGATCCGGATTATGCCAGACGTGTTCAGGCCGTCATGGCTGAATAAGGACGGCAACAAAAGTGCCTCTTTTAAAAAGGGGCACACTATTAACAACGATAAACAAAGGGAAGATTATGAATAATACCGTTCAACCAGGCATCTTGCTGCCCGTTCCAAGACAAGCCCGGTACTTAATGTTTCGATTAAAACCAGCACACAATAACGACCAAACTGCAACCGTATTAAAACATGTTGCGGATCATGTTGACGGTGAACAGACCGTTGTTGGCCTGGGTCACTCGCTAGTCCAGCATCTAAAAGGTGACATCAAAGGCTTAAGGGCTTTTCCTGTTCATGCTGTTAATGGTATTGATATTCCATCCACACCTTACGCTTTATGTTGCTGGCTACGGGGTGATGACCGTGGCGAGTTACTGCATCTGGCACGCAGGCTTAAACATCTGCTAGCGCCTGCGTTTAGCTGTGAGCAGGTGATTGATGCTTTCCAGTATGGGCCAAGCCTTGATCTTACCGGCTATGAAGATGGCACTGAAAACCCACAGGACGGTGAAGCGGTGCAGGCTGCAATTGTGCAACAGGGTGAGGCAGGGCTTGAAGGTTCCAGCTTTCTGGCGATTCAACAGTGGGTGCATGACCTTGACCAGTTTCAGTCCATGTCCCAACAAACGAGGGATAATACCTTTGGGCGGCGTATCAGTGACAATGAAGAGATAGACGATGCACCGGAATCTGCACATGTAAAGCGCACTGCGCAGGAAGACTTTGAACCAGAGGCGTTTGTGGTGCGGCGTTCCATGCCCTGGGCAGATGCCGATAGGGAAGGGCTGGTGTTTAGCGCATTTGGCCATTCTTTTGATGCATTTGAAGCCTTGCTAAGTCGTATGCTGGGTCTGGATGATGGCATACAGGATGCCCTGTTTGATTTCACCCGCCCAGTGACGGGTAGCTATTTTTGGTGTCCACCCATCAAAAATGGCAAGCTGGATTTAAGCTATTTGAAAATATAGAAAACCGCTGGCATGGGTTTTACTGTTTACTGATAGTTTTTACCATCCTGGCGAATCCAGCCGCCTTGTATTTTGCCTTTGGGGTCATGATGCGTCCAGTGGATCATGCCCCCGCGGTTGTTCCATTCATAACGGCCGCGTATGCTGAGTTTATCGCCTATGCGAACCGGGATGCGTTTTGCAAGATCAATATTATGCGCAACCAGTAGTTTAATGTCTGGAGCTAGTTTGATAATAAATTTTTGATGCTGGCTACCCTGTCGATCATCTTTGAGTAGTTTGATAACTTCGCCTTGAATCGTTAACCAGAATTGTGCATTGGGATTATTCGCAGCTGCACGAATCTTTTGCAAAACCTGTTGATTAACCGGGTTTGCAAGGGATGCGGTTTGTGCCCTGCTTTGATCCTCAGGGTGACGAAAATGGGTGTTGTAATAATTGATGCCAGCAGCAAAAACCGCTGCGATGAGCATAAAGGCGATACGCCTGGTTTTGCGTTTTAGCTGGCGTTTGAATGGGTATTTACGCCATTGGTCCTGGTGCTTGAATGGTGATGGCATCAGGATGTTTTGGGTTTTGATTTCAGGTAGGCAACAATCTCTTCCTTGGCTTCACTCATGACAGAATCCCTGTCCAGGCTGTCCAGTATATTCTGTACAATCAGTTTCGGTCCACCGTCACCCCAGGATTTTCCTTTGGCAAGGTAGTCTTCTGCGACGCGCCCGACGATTAAGGTGCCATACCAGGCAACCGCGCCCTGGGCGATACCCGTTACCACGGTAGATAAACCCGCCGTGCCGATTTTAAGTGCAGACGATGCAAAATGAATCGCCCAGAAAGTGGCATACAGTGCCAGCATTTGGCCAGCAATGGTTTTAATCAAATCGCCTGCTTCTGATTTGCTCATGGGCAGTCCGTAAATGCGCGACAAGTGTATGACCATGCTGATATCAATAGCCGCAGCTGCAAGCAGGTCGGCTACCGGGATTGGGTTCAAGGCAACGGCAATTCCCTTGCCGACACAGTACATGTGAATGGTTTTTTCGCCCAGTTCCTTGCGCGCAGCAAGCAGGCGTTCGCCCAATTGTTCGCTTAAATTTCCGGCAAACAGCGAGGCATTGAGTGCTGACAGTGTTTTGCCTTCGGCTTCAATAATATCCCAGAGGCGCGATTTGAGGTTGATAATATCAACCGGGCGCTGGCGTACCGTTTCGTGCTCATTGCCGTCTTCATCGACATAGATCACGGTCTGTTTGGCGGGCGATGCTGCGGTAAAGACGATGTTTTCTGGTGCAATAATGCCACTGACGCGTTTGCGTATAATGGTACGCAGCTGTAGTATTTCGTCTTCGTTGTACTGGTCTGCCTTGTTGATAATGAGAATAATGGGCCGCTGGGTTTTAGCAACAATTTTGAGCGCATTCAATTCAACATCGGTTAGATCACTGTCGACCACAAACAATAATAAATCGGAGCGGTTGGCAACTTCATGTGCCAGGCGTTCACGTTCTTCTCCGTCGATTTCATTGATGCCTGGCGTGTCGATCAGGTAAATACCACCAGCGTCTACTTCTTCCCATTCAGCCTTGCCTTCGGTTTTGGTTTCTCCGTGTAATACGCTGACACTAAAAACGTCCTTGCCAAGCAGTGCGTTGAGTACCGAAGATTTACCCACGCTAACGCGGCCAAATACGGCAATGTGTAAATGGCCTTTTTCCAGTTTTTCCAGCATGCTGCGTAATTGCTGGTATTCATCGCGCAAGACGCTGCGCACACTATCGGGTACACGGCTATCATCCAGTAATTGGTTGAGGCTTTCCTTGGCAAGTTCGACATTGGAATCGCCTTTTTTTAAGGGCTTGTCGATACGTAATTGTTTATCTGTAGTGCTGTCTTTATTTGTCATATCGTCAGTTCTTCCCCGTTCAGGATTTGCTGTCGAGAACCAGCTTGGCAAATATTTTTGCGCGTGTTTCAAGATTTTCACTGAGCATCTCCTTGAATGTAAGTGCGGCCGGGGCAGCCTGGAGTTTGCCACGTTGCACTAATGTTTTGTTGATGGCATGCCCCAGCGCATCGAAAATCAGTCCGTAGGCAACCGCATGGGTAAGGCCGCCTGTTACCGTACCTATACCGGGGAAGGCTTTCATACCGTTGCCTGCAACAGCTAACAACAGCGGGGTGCTTTTTTTCAGTTGGCCAGAACTAAAATCCAGCAGTTTATCAATATCCAGTTGCCGCACGGGTACATTATAAAGTGCGCAAAGCTGTTTCACCATCTGAGTGCCTAAAACACCCTGAATGACCAGGTCAGAGCCTGGGCTTACCGAGGCAAGAGCACCCAGTACAGCCTTGCGGGTAGAGCTTTTGATAATGGATTCCGCCTTTTCCTGTTGATGGGCCACTTTGGCTTTATCCAGTTTTTGTTTAACCAGTACAAAAACGGACGCATCCCGTAAGGTTTCCAGCAATTCGCTTTGTGAATCAATCTCGGTTTGTAGCGCTTCTGCCAGGGCAGATACGTCCGCTTTGCGTTCCCGGATGATTTTCTCTTCACGTCCATCCGGGTAAATTTTAACAATTTCTTCTTCACCACCGGATTGCACAAACACCAGCCTAATGGAGGCTTGAGCATCGCTATTGTCAGCGTCAGTATGGTTAAAGCGTTCATTGAAACGGGTTTGAATCAGTGTTTTTTCATCATCAGTAAAGCGGTCACTTTTATTCAGCGCCACAATCATGGGTTTGCCAAAACTTTGTAATTGCTGGATATCCTCAAACTGGCTGCGGGATAAATCCGAATCGGTAACATAAATCACAATCTGCGCACGCACCGCTTCATCCTCTGCCATTTCGTCAAGCAGACCTTGTGCCTCATTACGACCCGGTAAATCAGTTAATACCAACTCATCGCCAGAGCTGCTTTTCCAGGTGTATTGGTGGATATCCTGGGTTGAGCCGCCTTGCACGTTGGTGTCAATGGCATTGATAACCTTTGACTGGGATTCTGGTAATAGTGCCTTGATGATGGATGATTTGCCAGTACTCACATCACCAAACAGGGCGACATAAATACGGCCAGCTTGCTTACGCTCCTGAAGCTGTTCGATTTCCCGACGTAAATGCATGGTTTCCATGCCGGTATTTTCGGCATGGTCCAGTTCTTTGAGTATGCGCTCCTGGGAAATGTCTTCCTTTTCAAAATCCGGGCCTAATTTATTGGGCTTGAGTAATTTATAAATCAGCCAGATACTGGCCAAAAGCAGCAAGCCAATTAGGCTAAGGTAGGTATAAAAAAGTGGTGCGGGCACACTTTGCAGGCGATCCCAGACATCCATGGCACTGCGTGTTGCAAAGAAGATAAACAGGATTAAAAACAGGGTGATGATGAACACCCCTAACGCCATCAGTTTACGAAGTTTTGAGCCAGCTTTTTTCA
>CAZPEE010000123.1:0-7152 GCA_964585525.1 uncultured Cocleimonas sp. | reverse complement strand
GCATTAACGGGTGTAACCCGAGAATCAGTCAGTCGCATCATGGCAGAAATGAAACGTAATAAACTGCTGACTAAAAGCGGGCCGAATAAAATGCGTTTTGATGAACCGGCGATACAGGGAATGGTGTAGTCGTATAGAGGGATTATTCAATCACCGCACTGGTCTCACCATCTTTAAACTGCAATAAAACGGATTGTTTGGGTTTTGTCTGTGTGACGGAAGAAATGAGCTTATTGGTTTTTTTATCACGGGTAATCGTGTAACCACGTTCCAGTGTGTTTAATGGGCTAATGCTATGCAGCTTAGCCATTTGCACGGAAAAGCGGTTTCGTTGTTGTTCAATCTGGTGCTGGCTAGCTTGCCGTAGCCGCCGTTGCAGGTTTTTAAGTGTGGATTGTTTTGCCGCAATTTTTTGTGAAGGTTGCAGGCTAAAAAGCAGGCTATCGACATGTTGGTGCTTGTTATGTTTATTATCCAGTATCAGTAGCATATTGCGTTTTAATGCTATGGATAATTCGTCAAGCCGTTGTGATTGCTGCAGGATTTTATGGGCGGGGCGCTGTGCGTTGAGCCTGGCTAATTTCCAGTCCAGTTGCTGCTGGTATTGTTGCAGGTTTTGCTGCATTTTCTGTTGCATCCAAAGCTCGGTTTGCAGCACGGAAGTCAGTAGTTGCTCTTTATCCTGTGTGGCCAGTTCGGCTGCTGCCGAGGGCGTAGGTGCGCGCACATCGGCTACAAAGTCTGCAATGGTAAAATCAATTTCATGACCGACACCGGCAATGATGGGTGTTTTGGCATGGTAGATTGCCTTGGCGACATTTTCTTCGTTAAATGACCAGAGGTCTTCGATGGAACCACCGCCACGCGCCAGTATCAGGACATCACAGCGTTTGTCCTGATCGGCCTTGCGAATTGCCGCTTCTATTTGGGTTTTGGCAGCGTCACCCTGGACAGAAACAGGGTAAATCAAAACGGGTGTTTGCGGACTGCGGCGTTTTAACACATGCAAAATATCGCGGATGGCAGCGCCAGTCGGTGAGGTAATCACGCCAATGCACTTTGGAAATTCAGGTAGTTCCTGTTTGTGTGCCTGATCAAATAGCCCTGCGTTGGAGAGTTTTTGTTTTAATGCTTCAAACTGGCGCTGTAGCTGACCGATGCCGGCATCTTCCATATGTTCGGCAATAAGCTGATAATCGCCGCGTGGTTCGTACAATCCCACCCGGCCACGCACTAACACCTTCATGCCATTTTCCGGTTGAAGCGTTAGTTTCATATTACGGTTACGGAACATGGCACAACGTATCTGAGCCTTGGCATCTTTTAACGAAAAATAGAGATGACCGGAAGCAGGGCGTACCAGGTTGGAAATCTCGCCTTCAATCCAGAGTAGCGGAAAACCACGGCTTAATAATTGGTTAACCTCTGCGTTTAAGTCAGAAACGCTAAGGATAGTACGGTTATCTTGAAGCATGGATTGTTGTATTGGGATGAAGACGCGAATATAACATAAGATTATTAATAGAAAAGCCTTTCAAAAAGGAATAGCCGAATATTTTTTTGGCCCGGTTGTTTCATGAAGGGAATGGAGTTTCTGGGAAGCTGATTTTTTCAGAAAACCATTCAGGTAAAAACGGTGATTTGAGTGAATTGTTATTTCCCTTCCCTTCCCAACTTGCTGATGTTATGGGATTAATTTTAGAATAATAACCGCCTTCGTGAAATATCCGGGCTAGCCCGGTTGTTTTGAAGTGACGCTAGCGTTAATATGCCGGGTCAAGCAATAAAATCCCAATAACAGACCAACCATTGGAACCCAGCTATGAGAATTCTCGAAGAAGCCCTGACATTTGACGATGTTTTACTCGTTCCCGCCCATTCAAATGTATTACCCGCCGAGGTTGATTTGAGCACCCAGTTAACCAAAAAAATCAGGCTTAACATCCCCATGTTATCAGCGGCGATGGATACCGTCACCGAAGCAAAACTGGCGATTGCTTTGGCTCAGGAAGGTGGTCTGGGCATTGTGCATAAAAACATGACCATTGATGCACAGGCGAAAATCATTTCAACGGTTAAACGTTTTGAAAGTGGCATTATTAAAGACCCGATTACGGTTACCCCGGATGTCTCTATTGATGAAGTGATGACACTCACGGCAAGGCACAAAATATCCGGTGTTCCCGTGGTTGAAAATGGCGATGACCTGGTAGGCCTTGTCACCAGCCGGGATCTGCGTTTTGAAACCAAACTGGATCAGCCAGTTTCATCCATTATGCGCCCTAAAGAACAACTGGTAACCGTTACCGAAGGTGCAAGCAAGGAAGAAATTAAAAAGTTGCTGCACACCAACCGTATTGAAAAAGTATTAGTGGTTAATAATGACTTTAAACTGCGTGGTTTGATTACGGTTAAAGATATTCAAAAATCAACCGATTTTCCGCTTGCCTGTAAGGATGAAACCGGCAGTTTGCGCGTTGGGGCAGCAGTTGGAACAGGGCACGGTACTGAAACACGGGTAAAAGCTCTGGTTGAAGCCGGTGCCGATGTCATCATAGTGGATACCGCACACGGCCATTCACAGGGTGTGCTTGATCGCGTCAAATGGGTAAAAAGCCATTTCCCGGAAGTACAAGTGATTGGCGGTAATATCGCCACGGGTGCAGCAGCGCTGGCGCTGGTCGAAGCAGGTGCCGATGCGGTTAAGGTTGGCATTGGCCCAGGTTCGATTTGTACCACGCGTATGGTAGCAGGCGTTGGTGTGCCGCAAATCAGTGCCATTATGAATGTTGCCAAAGCACTCAAAGATAGCGGTGTCCCCTTGATTGCAGACGGCGGTATCCGTTTCTCCGGCGATATTGCAAAATCACTCGCCTCAGGCGCGCATTGTGTGATGCTCGGTGGTATGTTTGCCGGTACGGATGAAGCACCGGGCGACATTATTATTTATCAGGGGCGTTCATATAAATCGTACCGTGGCATGGGTTCCTTAGGCGCAATGGCAGAGGGTTCCAGTGACCGTTATTTTCAGGAATCGGAAAATGCCGCTGATAAATTAGTGCCCGAAGGTATCGAAGGACAGGTTCCGTATAAAGGCCCGCTTGCGCCGATCATTCACCAGTTAAACGGCGGCATCCGTTCCAGCATGGGTTATGTCGGTTGTGCCAACCTGGAAGAAATGCGTACCAAACCACAGTTTGTACGGATTACCGGCGCAGGCATGACAGAATCGCATGTGCATGATGTGACCATCACCAAGGAAGCACCGAATTATCATTCATAATTTTCCAGCATTATCATGTTAATCGGGGTTCCCAAAGAAATAAAAAATAATGAATTCCGCGTGGGTTTAACACCCGCGAGCGTGCGGGAGATTCATGCACATGGCCATACGGTTTTTGTTGAAAAAAATGCAGGCATTGGCATAGGCGCAATGGATCGGGATTACCGGGATGCCGGCGCGACCATTATTGATACTGCCGCCGGTGTTTTCTCACGCTCAGAGATGATCGTAAAGGTTAAAGAGCCACAAGATGAGGAGCTTAAATTACTTCGTCAAGACCAGATTCTGTTTACCTTTTTACACCTCGCGCCTGATCCCGCGCAAACCAAAGCGTTAATCAAAAGCGGCGCAGTATGTATTGCCTATGAAACGGTTACAGCGCCCGGCGGTGGCTTGCCTTTGCTGGCACCCATGTCTAAAGTGGCAGGCCGGCTTGCAGTTCAGGCAGGTGCTCACCATCTGGAGCAGCCACAGGGTGGCTTGGGTAAATTGCCAGGAGGTGTGCCGGGCGTGCAGCCTGCCAAGGTGGTTATTATTGGTGCTGGCATGGTCGGGACACATGCTGCACACATCGCTGTTGGCATGGGTGCAGATGTTTATGTGCTGGATAAAAACCCGCTTGCGCTGGAAAAGCACTGGCAGGTTTTCAAGGATACTACGAATACCATCTATTCAAATAAAGAAACGCTGGAGCACCATGTAGTGTCTGCAGACCTGGTTATCGGTGCGGTTCTGGTTGCAGGAGCCAAAGCGCCAAAACTTGTGAGCGCCGCCATGGTAAAGAAAATGCAAACCGGGGCGGTACTGGTGGACGTGGCAATTGACCAGGGTGGTTGTTTTGAGACATCACAGGCTACCACCCATGCAGAACCTACCTTTAGCGTTGATGGCGTGATCCATTATTGTGTAGCGAATATGCCAGGTGCTGTTCCCAGGACATCGGCTTATGCACTCAATAATGCCACGCTTCCGTTTGTGCTTGCCATTGCCGACAAAGGCTACCAACAGGCGCTACTGGATGACCAACATTTACGCCATGGACTGAACATTATCCATGGTAAAGTGACCTGTAAAGAAGTCGCCGACAGTCTCGGCTACACACATACGCCCGCAACAGAAGCACTCGGGAAATCCGGGCAAGGTACAAAATAGTTATCCGGTTTATTCAACAATCACCCGGGCATTCAACGGCTGGACGGGACGGTTATTGGGATGTTTCAGTGCCTTTTGTAGTTTTTCAACCTGTTCTTTCGATACATGGTAGGGTTGTTTCATCACGATCCAGCGCACACCTTCGGTACAGGGTGGGGTGGTTAACGATCCGTTATAACGGAAATAATGCTTTAGTTTATCTTCAAACTGCAAGGGCTTGAGTGTGTAATTATCCAGCTTATTTTCTTCACCAGCCTTCATCGGGAGTTTTTTCCATAGGTTGGCAATGGTTGGGTCGGCTTCACCGGGTACAAACAGGATGGCTACAACGGCTAGCTTGCCATCATCGCTTTGATGGACAAAATGGGCTTCCAGCGGAAAACTGTGGCCAGCAACCTTATTCTCGCTTGGTGTATGGAAATGGAATTGCTTTAGTTTGAATGTAATGCCATCAAGCGTGATTTCACCACCTGACCACATATTGACCTGAACCGTATGACCGTTGTTGACGATGGTGCTGGGTGTCAGCATATTATAATTAAACGGAATAGGGTCGAGCCTGGCATCAACCAGGGCACTATTGCCTTGTGGTGGAATATCAACCGGAGACTGGTTGTCGCCTGATTTACAGGTGGCAAATTTGGGAGATAAATTGCCCCAGAACCCGGGGCCTTCTGTATCTGCATAACCCCAATGTGTATCGCTGTTTTTTTCATTCTGCTTTGCAGGAGAGGCGACTTCAGAAAAACTTGTTTGAGTGATAAATAGGGAAATAACACTCAGTGATAATAAAAGGCTAAAAGGTGTTTTTTTCATGATAGTTCCTGATAGTGAATAGGGGATACTTAACAGATTAACATACAAGTATAACCACAGTTGTCAGACTGTAACTGATCTGAATTAATTGTGCTCAAAAAATACTAAAACCATAACGTATAAAATGTTAAATTACATCGCTCAAGGAATCTTTGATCAAGTCTACGTCATACCCAATGCCGGTAAGTTAAGATATTTTTCTCATCATGCTGGCGTAGGCCGGTATCCAGCATTGCTTTAGTGCCACAGCTTGCATGGATTCTGGCCTGCGCTAGAATGACGAGCTACTTGATCAGGGCTCCCTTAGTGATCCCATAAAACCACAACCCTGGATAAAACATGAGCACCGATATTCACTCAGATAAAATTTTGATTTTAGATTTTGGGTCACAGTATACCCAATTGATTGCACGGCGCGTGCGCGAACACGGTGTTTATTGTGAAATTTATCCCTGGGATGTGAGTAGCCAGGATGTCACGGACTTTCAACCCAAAGGTATCATACTGTCTGGCGGGCCAGAATCGACTATTGGTAGCGATGCACCTGCGGCACCGGATGCCGTGTTTACACTTGGCGTGCCTGTACTGGGTATTTGTTACGGCATGCAAACCATGGCGATGCAATTGGGTGGCAAGGTGGAAAATGCCGACCACCACGAATACGGTTATGCGCGGGTGCGGGCGCGAGGCCATACCACCTTGTTAAAACAGATTGAAGATGAAGTTAGCCCTGAAGGTTATGGCTTGCTGGATGTCTGGATGTCACATGGTGACCGCGTACTTGACATGCCAGAGGGTTTCAAACTGATGGCAAGTACCGATAATGCACCGATTGCAGGCATGGCAGATGAAGCGCATCATTTTTACGGCATCCAGTTTCATCCTGAAGTCACCCACACGAAGCAGGGAAGTCGTATCCTGGAACGCTTTGTGCGCGATATCTGTGGCTGTGCCAATCTCTGGAATCCGCTTAATATTATCGAAGAAAGTATAAAAAATGTTCGCCAGCAGGTCGGTTCTGATGAAGTGATCCTGGGCTTGTCTGGCGGTGTCGATTCGTCGGTCGTTGCTGCGATGTTACACAAGGCAATTGGTGATCAATTGACTTGCGTATTTGTTGATACCGGCTTGTTACGTTACAAGGAAGGCGATCAGGTGATGGCGATGTTTGCCGAACACATGGGCGTGCGCGTGATCCGTGTTGATGCCGAAGCACGTTTCCTCAAGGCGTTGCAGGGTAAGACTGACCCGGAAGAAAAACGCAAAATTATCGGCAATATGTTCATCGAGATTTTCGATGAAGAATCATCCAAGCTCACCTCGGCAAAATGGCTGGCACAGGGAACCATTTACCCGGATGTGATTGAATCCGCGGGTAGTAAAACCGGCAAGGCGCACCTGATCAAATCGCATCACAACGTCGGTGGCTTGCCTGACGATATGAAGCTTAAGCTGGTTGAACCTTTGCGGGAGCTTTTCAAGGATGAAGTCCGCACCATTGGCATCGAACTGGGGCTACCCTCGGAAATGGTACACCGCCATCCATTTCCCGGCCCTGGCCTGGGTGTGCGTATTCTGGGCGAGGTAAAAAAAGAGTATGCCGACATATTGCGCCTTGCTGACCATATTTTCATCGAAGAACTATACAAACATGACCTGTACCACAAAACCTCGCAAGCCTTCGCCGTCTTCCTGCCGATCAAATCGGTGGGTGTCACCGGTGATGGCCGCCGCTATGATTATGTGATTGCACTGCGCGCCGTAGAAACAATTGATTTTATGACAGCACGCTGGGCGCATCTGCCCTATGATTTTTTGAGCCTGGTTTCCAACCGTATCATTAATGAAATCGCCAATGTTTCGCGTGTAACGTATGATATTTCAGGTAAGCCGCCCGCGAC
>CAZPEE010000122.1:0-7159 GCA_964585525.1 uncultured Cocleimonas sp. | reverse complement strand
ACATGGGTTAAAAAACCAAGGCCCAGCAAGGCGATCACACCGCCACCTGCACGCACCGCCACTTTCCCCCATGTCCAGCGGGATAATTCACCAAAAGCGATACCGGTAAGGTGTAACAAGCCGGTGCTAACCACAAAGCCAAGACTAAACATCAATGGATTGGCTGCGTTCGGTAATTCGGCACCATGTGCATAGCCATGGAAAATGGCAAACGCACCGACCAATACTGCGGCCATCCAGATGGGTGGCCTTACCGCAAATGCAACAACCAAACCCAGTACCAAACCAGATAGTGCAATGCCGGTTTCAATACCCGGAAGCGGAACGCCCGCAACGCCCAGCGCACCACCAAATGCCATGACCAAAGGAAAAACAATCGGCAGAATCCAGATGGCTGGACGACCTAAAAAAGCACCCCAAAGGCCAACCGCAACCATAGCGATAATATGGTCAAGACCCGATAAGGGATGGATAAATCCAGAGCTAAAACCGCCAGTTAAATCTGCTGCCGTCGCATGGGCAAAAGCACTTGAGGTTGATGCCAGTATGATCAGTACGGGCAGAAAAAATGTCTTTCCAATAAAATTTACCGTTTTCACAATAACTCCTGTTTACATTGTGTTTTACTAAATTCAGTATTATCCTGCGCGCAGTATAATCCCGGTTCTGTTTTTTTTCTAGTTCGGATGTTTCATGAAGGGAATGGACTTTTCTGGACAATCTGGCAAAGAAGGTTGGACAAATATCGGGAACACCCTAGCACGGCTAGGGTTTGAGCGATTTTGTTCAAGATTCGAAGCCAAATTGTTCAGAAAACCATTCAGGTACAAACTGTATTTTTCGAAATTTG
Organism: uncultured Cocleimonas sp.; assembly: GCA_964585525.1. Taxonomy (GTDB): domain Bacteria; phylum Pseudomonadota; class Gammaproteobacteria; order Thiotrichales; family Thiotrichaceae; genus Cocleimonas. The sequence goes on along the minus strand of CAZPEE010000122.1, from coordinate 6,309 downwards.
TAATTTCACTCTCATCCCTATGATATTATTAGATTATTTTCCAAACAACAACCGCCTTCATGAAATATCCGGGCTAACAACATTTAAGTGGTGGTCATGATTCCTTTTTCATCATCCTGGTTTATCAAAGGGCTTAGCCACCCTGCCATGACACCTTCGCATATCATGTTAATTCTGGCGATGGGTTTATTATTGGGCCAACAGGCTAAATCAGGCTTACCTGGGCGTTTAGCAACCCTGCTTATTTCGGTTGTGATCGGTTTTATACTCAATCAATATTTAAGTGACACTGTCAAAAACCTCTTTAATACTGAACTTATATTACTGCTGCTTGCCCTAAGTATTGGACTTTTAACACTTTTAAAGCTGACATTACACAATGCGCTGCTAATCCCTGTTATCTTGTTCGCAGGTATCATGCTTGGCCTTGATAGTACCCCTGCAATGATTCCGGGGCTTCGCAGTGTTAGTACCAATAGCTGGTTATTCGGCGCAGGCAGTGGCATTGTTGCCCTGGTCACGATAATGTCCCTGGTCAGCCTGGCGCTGCACAACGTGTTGAAAGGTCTCATTTTAAGGATTCTGGCCTCATGGATTGCGACCAGTGCCATTTTTGTTTTAACACTGATGCTTGCCAAACACTAATCCGGATATTTTTTAAAGGAAACTTATGAAACACATGAGAAAAAGCCTGTTTTTTACGCTGCTATTTGCGCTGCCATTATTGATACTATCGCCCGTCTCACAGGCGCATTTTCATTATGAAATAGCGGTAAGCACAAAGTTTATTGCCGATAAAAACCAGCTTAAATCACTGGATCTCACCTTTCTTTACGATCCGGGCGTCTCAGACGTTTATCTGGAGGATATCCAGGAGGATTCACTCAACCAGTTTGCCAAAGGTTTAGTGAAGGATCTCGCTCCCCTGCACTATTTTACCGAGCTTAAACTGAATGGAAAAACCGTAAAGACAGGCGTTGCCCGTAATGCCAAAGCTGTAACCGTCGGAAAAGGTAAACAACAGCGATTGAAAGTCAGTTTTAATTTACCCCTGGCTCACCCTGTCGCATTAAACGGCAAGTCGGTATTTAGACTGTTGCATGTTGATACAACCGCCTCGGCTACACTCTACTACGACACACTGGACAGCATCAGCTTTTCACCTTCGCTGGCGCAGTCATGCAGTGCCGCTATCCAGGAAATAAACGGTTTCAAACAAGGCGAACAACCGCAAAAGGTAACGGTGGTGTGCGATACAAAGTAAAACCGGGAACCTAAATCAATTTATTATTATTTCCGACAAAGATTTCTGCCCTATTCTGCCAACCAGCTTGCAACATCTTTGGCAAAGTAAGTCAAAATACCGTCTGCGCCAGCGCGCTTCATGCCAAGTAACGATTCCATGACAACTGCTTTTTCATCCAGCCAGCCGTTTTCTGCGGCGGCTTTGATCATCGCGTATTCACCACTGACCTGATACACATAGGTTGGTGCTTTAAACTCATCCTTTATGCGGCGTACAATATCCAGATATGGCATGCCCGGCTTTATCATCACCATATCCGCGCCTTCCTGTAAATCCAGCGCCACTTCATAAAGCGCTTCATCTGAATTGGCGGGATCTTGCTGATAACTGTATTTATTGCCGCTGCCAAGATTACCTGCAGAGCCTACCGCATCACGAAACGGGCCATAAAAAGACGAGGCATATTTTGCAGAATAAGCCAGAATCCGCGTATTGGTATGCCCTGCGTTTTCAAGTGCATCACGAATACTGCCAATACGCCCATCCATCATATCTGAGGGTGCAACAACATCAGCACCTGCTTCTGCATGTGACAGCGCCTGCTTAACCAGTACCTCGACGGTCTCATCATTCATGATGTAGCCTTGGTCATTCATTAAGCCATCCTGGCCATGTGAAGTAAACGGGTCCAGTGCAACATCGGTAATCACACCCATCTCTGGCACCACAGCCTTAATCGCACGAACTGTGCTTTGTGCCAGCCCTTTTGAATTGTATGCTTCCTCCGCACCCTCAGTTTTATACGCTTTGTCAACCACCGGGAAAATAGCCATGGCAGGCACACCCAATGCAACAAGCGCTTTGGCTTCCGTGACGATTAAATCAATACTCATGCGCTCAACACCTGGCATGGAAGCAACGGCTTCACGCTGGTTTTGTCCTTCTATGACAAAAACCGGATAAATCAAATCATTGGTCGTTAATACATTTTCACGCATCAAACGCCGTGAAAAATCATCCCGGCGCATACGGCGCATACGCACATGTGGGAAGGAACCTGCTGTAATTGGCATAGCTTGACCCTAGTCCTGTTAAATAAATGAATTAAGCCACAATCAAAGCTTGCCTTGCAATGAATTTCTGCAGCAATAAACACGTCGCAAAAGCATCAGTAACATGAGTAGGAACAAACCAACCGGTGCACTGCCACCACCCGAGCCTGGAACGGGGGATGGTTCAGGTGGGGACACTAATGGTGGTTGAGGTTGAGGTTGGGGTTGAGGCGAATTACCTGACAAATCACCATCCAGTGGTACAACCATTTGTTCAACACCATGAAGCTCAACCCAACTATTTTCATAGGTTAAGTCACCATTCAACGCTGCTTGCCAGTGGCGTTGGGGCGCTGCCGCATCCCGGGCAATAACGCGGTAATAATAAGTGCCCTTGGGATGAGTCCAGTAAAGCGCATGCTGTAATGTTGGCAGGCTGCCTATATGCTCAACAATGGTTCCAGCCTTAAATGTCCTGTCAGTGGCAATATCCAAATCATACACAATAGCCTGGTTAACCAGGCTGGTTGATTCACCCCAGCTAAAATAAATCGTAGGGACATTAGCAAAATTATCTGACATTAAGGCACGATTGATTTTGAAGGTCATGGGGTCATACAGCCTTTCCATGAAGCGGGCATATTGAATATCAACCTGACGGGATAATTTACGGAACAACTGGTTATAAGCAGCAACCTGTTCCGGGTTGGTATTCCCAAGATACAGGTGATCCCAGTCGGGTGAATTGCGGATTATGGGGAATACCAGGTCATAATAGGCATCCCGTTTGGCCGCGATTTTTTCAGGTGCCAGGTATTTGTTTTTTATTTCAGTTACGGCGCTGGCAAGTAAATCAAGATTTCCCGGTTCCTGCAAAAACCGCCTGTGCAACTGGATTTCCCAAAAATTGGCATGTGAAAACCACCACCGCGGTAAGCGCTGTTCGGTAATTTCCGGGTTATCCGGCACCATCCCCAGCACACTGTCATAATCCCAGGGAACCAGATAAAAATCATCCTTGCCTTTTGGATTGTAAAGATAATAGTTATGAAAATGGGTATCCTGGTTATTCAATAAAAGATTGACCGCAAACCAGCTCAGGTAATTATCCAGGTTAAAATATTTGCCCATAATCTGGCTGTTAAAATCAATTGATTCATCATTCAGGTCACGAATCATATTGATCAGTTCAAGATGTGTTTTTCCCCGCTTGATTTCCACAATTTTTTCAAATGCTTCTTTATCCAGTGGTTTTCCCGCCGCATCCAGTTGCAGTGCACTGTCCAGGTAGTAACCAAAGTTTTCCGGCTTATATACCCGTGAATCCTGGTTCCAGCCCCGTCGTTGCAGGTATTCCCTGCCAAAATTTTCTACCTGGGTATACAACCCATAATCATAATCAGTTCCCTCATCATTAAGCGTCAAATGCACAAACTGGGTACGCATACTGGGCAGGTGGGGGATGTCTGTAAACAGGTCATAGCTAAGTTTATTGCGTACCCTTGATTCATCAAAGCCTGATTTCAATAACTGTATTTTACGCTCACCATGCCAAAGTGGGCGGTTTTTATCCAGCTTGATACGAAATGATTTTTGATCTGCATAGCGGCTTTCACCACCACGCTGGCGCATAGAGGCATTAGCAACAAGACCATCTTGTGGATAATCATCAGCGCTAAAATGCACCCTGATTTCAGGCTTAAAATTATCGTGTGAATCAATATCATTGAGTACATCATTTAAGGTACAACCAGCATAACGACCTGGCTCACATAAGCCCGAGCTGGCTACTGTGGTCACTGACATAGCCAATACATCAGGCGCACCCGTTTTATACGTTCCCGGAGGCTCCTGAATATCCACAGCGACATTGGCTGATAAAACGTCTGCAAACACAACGCTATTGAACGCAGACACAATAAATAATAGGCATACATTCTTTAACCCGGATACCGGGGCTAAAGCATTAATCAATACTTTCATCGTTTTTGGTCTTTTCCCTAAGATAATATTTACAACAAGCACAAGTCGTTATATCAATATCACTGATTTACATGGCATAAGTAATGATTAACGGTTGTAAAACAGTTACAAGAGGTTTATAAGCTATTGATGAACGTCTTAGGTCAATGGCAATATTCGACCACTGACACTTCACATAAATCACAGGAGCAGCAACATGGGCCATACTACAAATGATGCCGCATTTATACCCTTGAATATCGCCGTGATGACAGTCTCTGACTCACGCAGCGATGCCGATGACAAATCGGGTCATATCCTTACTCAGAGGCTGATTTCAGCCGGGCATCAACTGGCGGAAAAAAAGATCGTGCCTGATAATATCTACCAGTTGCGCGCTGTAGTTTCACAGTGGATTGCCGACCCGGAGATACATGCGGTTATCACCACTGGCGGAACGGGACTTACTGGCCGGGATGTGACCCCGGAGGCGCTTAAAATCCTCTATGACAAGGAAATCGAGGGCTTTGGTGAAATCTTCCGTATGGTTTCCTACAAACTCATCAAAACCTCCACCATCCAGTCCAGGGCAATTGCCGGGCTTGCCAATGGCACAGTGATTTTCTCCCTGCCAGGCTCACCCGGCGCCTGCAAGGATGGCTGGGATGAAATACTGGTTCATCAACTGGATTCACGGGTACGCCCCTGCAACCTGGTGGAGATGATGCCGCGCTTTTTGGAAACATAAAGGACTAACACGAATACCATGACTGATTGTGGCTGTGACGAGCTTGATTGCGATACAAAACAAACGCTGATGCCAATAGACGAGGCATTGGATTTATTGCTGGATAAGGCAACGCTTATCAAGAAGACTAAAACATGTCCCCTGAACCAAGCTCAGGGGCGCATCCTGGCACAAGACTTATCCTCGACGATCATGGTGCCGCCGAGTGATAATAGCGCCATGGATGGTTATGCAGTAAGCACTGCAGACCTGTCCGCTGATACGCAAACCCAGCTCCCTATAAGCCAGCGCATCCCCGCAGGCAAGATGGGCACAGCACTAAAACCGGGTACAGCTGCACGCATATTCACTGGCGCACCAATACCACCGGGTGCTGATGCCGTTGTCATGCAGGAAGTGTGTACGGTGATTGAAGGGGAAAATGGCCGGAGCGACGTTCAAATAAACGGATCTGTTGTTCAAGGGCAAAACATTCGCAAAGCCGCTGAAGATATCAACACCGGCGATACCATTTTACACGCTGGTACAAAACTCAAGCCACAGGATATCGGGCTTGCTGCATCGGTTGGTATTGCGAAGGTCAAGGTCTACAAGCGTCTGCGAGTCGGCATCTTCTTTACAGGCGATGAACTACGCGAGCCAGGAGAAACACTGGGGCCGGGACAAATCTACAATTCCAACCGCTATACCCTGCGCGGCATGCTCGAAAAACTGGGCTGTGAAATTGTTGACCTTGGCATCGTAAAAGATACCCTGCAAGCCACTAAAGCTGCCATTACAGAAGCTGCCAGTAAAACCGACCTGGTGATGTCCAGCGGCGGGGTGTCGGTTGGCGAAGAAGATTATGTGCGCATCGCACTGGAACAACTCGGACAACTTGACCTATGGCGCATTAACGTCAAACCCGGTAAACCATTGGCATTTGGACAGATCACAACAAGCAAAGGCCAAATCCCTTTCCTTGGCATGCCCGGCAATCCGGTTTCGGTATTTGCCACCTTTAGCATCTTCGCCCGCCCCTTCATCCTGCGCAAACAGGGAGCAAGCGAAACCCGTGCCAACAGCTTCATGGTTCCAGCCGATTTTACCTGGCACAAACCTGGCAAACGGCACGAATATGTACGCACCCGCATAGAAAATGGCAAACTGAAGCTATTTCCCCATCAAGGGTCAGGTGTACTCACCTCAACCAGTTGGGCGAATGGGCTAGCCTTGATTCCGGCAAACAACACGGTGAACAGCGGTGACCTGCTTAATTTTATTCCCTTTAGCGAACTGCTTAACTAACCCGAATATTTCAT
>CAZPEE010000121.1:5251-7278 GCA_964585525.1 uncultured Cocleimonas sp. | reverse complement strand
TTCATGGGATTTTGCCTTTGGTGGTTAAAAGACATGCGTGGATGGGGCTGGTTAGGCTTGCAATTAGCACTGGGTATCATCAGCTATAGCATGGTGGTTTATGCCTTTAACCTGCTGGATATTCAGAGTAATGTCAAAAGCTATATTAGCCAGAAAATGGTGTAAAAACTTAAACACTTCCCAGGCCTAGGCGAGGAAGTATCTAACGGGGAAATTTATTAGGTTTAACAAGCAGCAAATACACCGCACTAGCAATCCCGCCAGAAGCATAAATCATCGCCATCACCATAATCTGGTAACGTGCTGCTATCAGCGGGTCAACACCCGATAATATTTGCCCTGTCATCATTCCCGGCAGGGAAACCAGCCCCACCGCAAACAGTGAGTTGGTCATGGGGATCAATGCTGTTTTATATGCGACACTACGTGCTTCTTGATACGCTTTACCCTGGGTCGTCTCATCATTAAAGCGCTCTGCAGCGAGGCTAATGCAATTCATTGTGTTGGAAAAAATCATACTGGCAAGCGGGATGGTATATTGGGGACGATACCAGGGCTGAAGGTGTAAAACGGCCTGCGTCACCAGTATAAAAACGCTACCGCCCCCTGCCAGTATTGAAATAACCACATACCAGTACAACTGCTTGCGCTGTACTTTAACCGTGCGTAAAGCAATCCAGCTGGATGCCAGAATCATTATTGATAGGACCAGCATCACAACCCAGGATTCATCGGTGTTAAATATTGCCCCTAAAAAATAACCAACAATAGACAACTGCACCAACATGCGGCTAACGGCATAGAGTCCTTCCCGATGATTTTTTGACCACTGGAATTGAACCCACAGCACAAATGCCACAGGTAATAATATTATCAACAAGGAACTCATTTCAATCGTATGGATGGTATGCGTCATTCTCTGCTTAATCCTATGACAGGTTAATATCCTCTTAAATTGCCCTTTATCCCAAAAATACCACATTCCTTCATAGTAATATTTTTTTAAAAGGTTTTTTTTGAGATGATCAAGACCCTCATACCAGGCTTGGTTGATTCATGTCGAATTTCCCTTTCAAATATTTCTCAAAAAACCTGCTCGGCAGGGACTTTGTCGTGGGTGATATACATGGCATGTTTTCGGTGATGGAATCCCTGCTGGAGAAAATCAACTTCGACCCTGAAAAAGACCGTGTTTTCTCGGTGGGTGATTTAATTGACCGCGGGCCAGAGTCCTACCGCGTGCTGGAGTTTCTTGACCAACCCTGGTTTTTTTCCATTAAGGGAAACCACGAAAAGATGCTGATAGAAGCAAAGCATTTAAAAACCACCTACCGTAGCTGGATAGAAAATAATGGTGGGCAATGGTGGGAGGATATTGATGAAAAGACACAACACAATATAAGAGAACGCCTTAATAATCTTTCCGTATTATTCGAAATAGAGACAAATTCCGGCAAGGTAGGTATTGCACATGCCGACTTGCCCTTGAATATGCCCTGGAATGAAATCGTTCAAAAAGCACACCATGATGTTGAAATCCGTGATTATATGGCCTGGTCACGAAACCGAATAAAATACATTAAACTGACTGGGGAAACCTCGGCTGTGGAAGGCATCGACCTTGTCATATTAGGGCATACTCCTGTGAAAGAACCCCTGCACATAGCCAATTTGTATTTTATTGATACCGGCGCATCCTATCTGAATGATGAAAAACTGGGTCGCCTCACCCTGTTACAAATACATCCGCACATTGAAGTTTTTCAGTATCCTGAGAAGCTATAAGTTTTGTATGCAAATCTGAGGTTCTCATCCGTCTAAATGAACGCTATTCGTTTACACCGCCAGAAGAGTGTTTTGTAAAAGTCTATTTTTGTAGAAGCTTGGCGCTGAGTTTGCGAAGCCCAACGTAACATTGATTGCCGGGATTCCTAAGACTCAGCAACATATTTAGATAAAACTGGCGTATTCCCTATCCCAACCTGACCACTCACGAGTGGTCAGGTAAGTCCTTGCCATGCCTTGAA
>CAZPEE010000121.1:0-5151 GCA_964585525.1 uncultured Cocleimonas sp. | reverse complement strand
AAAATTGGATGTGCATTGAGCCGCAAGGACTAATATAATCCACGTTGTGAAAATATTTTTTATTCAATCAGTTAGCGTTTTTTTACTATTGATGCCTCTTCTTAACAGTCAGGCTGAAACAACTGATTTTAATTATAATAACTACACACATAACACTGCTGCACGGCCAAATAATACACCGCGTATCAGCACAGAAACCTGGGGCGTTTGTCCCGCTGGAACGGTTCCCGGAACAACAGAGAAACCAAATGATTTAATTACCCAGCAACCCTACCCGGATGCGGTCTACCTTGAAGCCGACAAGGGTATTATCAGGAAGCAAGGCATTTCCGAGCTTCAGGGTAATATTATTATCCAGCAAAACCAGACTCGTTTTAAAGCCAACTCTGCACAGTTTAATCGCAGCACAAATGAAGTGGATGCGCGTGGCAATGTCCGTCTAACAACCCCTACCCTTAAACTGGAAAGCAACCGTGTCCAGTATAACCTTGACAAGCAAACGGGCAGTGTCAACCAGGCCCAATACCAACTCAGCAGTGATGGCGCACATGGAGATAGCCAGAAAATCAAACTTAATAGCAAGGATCACCTGACACTGTACAATTCCAGTTTCTCTACCTGCCCAGCACCCGTGAATAGCTGGCACCTTTCATCCTCCAAAATTGAGCTTGATAATAAAACGCAAATCGGCACGGCTAAAAATGTCACCTTGAACGTAGGAAAAGTACCTGTTTTTTATTATCCCTGGTTTCGCTTTCCTTTAAACAACCAGCGCTTATCAGGTTTCCTGTCACCCAAAATCCGCCTGCAAACCAACGCTGGCGTTAGCATCCCTTACTATTTCAACCTTGCACCAAATTACGATGCAACCCTAAGCGTTTCCCGCTTTGCAGACCGTGGTTTTCAGTTCGAGGGTGAATTTCGCTACCTCACGAATATTCATCAGGGTACGTTAAACTATGAAATTACACCCTGGGATAAATCATTTGATAATAAAAAACGTGATTATTTTAATATCAGGCACCATACACAGTTAAATGACAAGACCGCGATTAAACTGAACGCTGAAGGTGTCTCTGACAAGGATTATTTTGACGACCAAAGTATTTCATTGGAAACCAGTTCGATCTCTTCACTGGAACGCCGCCTGGAAATAGTCCACCACAATGATCCATGGGCGTTCAGCGCAGCTGTCGAAGATTACCAGGTGCTGGATACCAATGATGCACCCTACTCCAAGCTACCCGAATTAACGCTGCGTTACCAACCCGAAAGAAAGCCACACAAACTGAACATACAGCTTAATGCGGAATCCACTTTTTTTGACAGGGACAACGCCACCACCGGTTCACGTTTTGATGTCGGTTTCCGTGCAGATAAAAAATGGGGTAACGATGCCTGGTACATGAAACCCTCTTTCGCACTAAACCACAGCACCTACAGTCTTAACCGCCTTGGCAACGACCCCGGTGACAGCTCATTAAGCAGGACATTACCTACGCTAACACTTGATAGTGGGCTATTTTTTGACCGCGACATTCGCACCGGCAGATACACCCAAACGCTGGAACCCCGCCTGTTCTATACCTATACCCCTTTTAAGGACCAGTCCAGCTTTCCTGTTTTTGACACTGCCAGGACAGATTTTGCCACCTCCAACCAACTATTTTCCGAAAACCGATTTACCGGAAAAGACCGCATCGCCGATACCAATCAGCTCACCTTTGCCGTCACCACGCGAATTCAGGACAGGCAATATGGAAAAGAACTTTTTAAGGTCAGCATAGGTCAGATAGTCAACTTTTCGGATAGACGCGTGACGCTGCCCGGAGGGATTGTACAAACAGCCAGTCATTCAGAATTGGTGCTGGAACTTGCCGGGCGTTTAAGTGATAATTTTAAGTTAAATGCAACGACCTTGTATAATCCGGAAAAAAACAGACCCTCACGCACTGAATTACGCCTAAACTACCATGACCAGAAACGCCGGATTGCAAACCTGAGCTTCCGTGAAATGGATGGTGAGCTCAGGCAACTGAGTGGTTCTACGGCTGTACCGATCAACAGGCAATGGTCACTGGTTGGCAGTTTCGATCAGGATTTGAAAAAAGACCGCAACCTGGAAGCACTGGCTGGTGTAGAATATCAGGATTGCTGCTGGAAAACGCGGCTGGTTGTAAAACGCTACCTGACAGCTGATAATGAAACCTACGATACGCCTATTTTTCTAGAGTTCGAGTTAAAGGGCTTGGGTAATCTTGGAAGTAGCGCAAGGCGTCAGTTACAAGAGAAAATATATGGATATGATGATTTTTAGAAAACGGATTTTTAACAGCCTAACCGCCCTGTTAATACTTGGGTTTATCCAGGCGCTTTTTTTGAGTAAAGCCATTGCTCAAGATATTCCGCTGGATCGCATTGCCGCTGTGGTCAACAGTGATGTTGTGATGTTAAGCGAAGTGCGTAGTGTCGCTGCCCGGCTTAAAAAATCTAACCCTGAAATGGATAACCGTAGTTTGATTAAAGAAGCACTTGATCAATTAATCATGATTCGCCTGCAGCTACAAAAGGCCAAACAATCAGGCATCAAAATAGACGACACCATCGTCAATGAAGCCGTACAAAGTATTGCCAAACAAAACAAGCTGAACCTTGAGCAGTTTCGTGTTGCGCTTGCCAAAGAAGGTATTGACTACAAAACGTTTCGTCAAAATATCCGCGAAAAATTATCACTGGATGCCTTGCGTAAACGCCAGCAAGGTCGCCGTAATGTGATTACAGAACAGGAGGTCGATGACCTGATCAAATCAGAAAGTTATAGCCTCAATAAAGATGTGCAATACCAGCTACAGGATGTTTTAGTCCCTGCGCCTAACGGCATTTCTGTTAAACAATTTAATGCAGCCTACAACAAAGCGAATAAACTTCGTCAAAAACTTTTGGCTAAACAGCAATTTCTGGCAAGCCCCATGCTTAAAAAATACCACGCCAGTGGCAAAGACCTTGGCTGGAAAACCATCAACACACTCAGTCCCGCCTATGTTCGCACATTGAGCCTGATGCAGGTAGGCGAAATATCACCACTGGTCAGAGACCCCAAAGGGCTGCATATACTGAAGCTGCTTGATAAAAAAGGCGGCCAACGTAAAGTTACCCAGCAAGTCCATGTGCGCCATATACTGATTCCTGCCGATGATCCAAAAGGCCGGATAAAAGCACTGCAAATACGCCAGCAAATTCAAGCCGGGAAAAACTTTGCTGAGATGGCAAAACAGTTTTCCAGCGATAAAGGAAGTGCCGCCAAAGGCGGCGATTTAGGTACAGTACGCCCGGATGTGTTTGTACCGCCTTTCGCCAATGCGGTACGCAGCCTGGCGGTTAACGCACTCAGCCAGCCGGTTAAAACACGTTTTGGCTGGCACTTGATACAGGTGCTTGAAAGAAGCACCAGCGACCAGACACGCGATGCACTAAAAGCACAGGCCCAGGCACTGATTGGTAACAAAAAACAGACTGACCAATACAAGCTGTGGTTAAAAGGCTTGCGCGACAATGCCTTTGTTGAATACCGCCTAAACATATAGACACTACCCAATGAACATCCCCCATTTTGCACTCACTCCTGGTGAACCCGCCGGAATCGGCCCGGATTTGCTCATCCAGCTCGCCCAGACAGACTATTTCAGCCAGCTACAAGCAGAATTAATCATTGTTGCCGACCCTGAGATGATGATGCAGCGCGCTACCACACTGGGGCTACCCCTACAGCTTAGCGACTATCGGGCAAATGATAAAACATCAGCAAACCAGACAGCAAAGCTAAAGATATTAGCGGTTAAATGCAGCGAAACCGTTGTCCCCGGAAAATTAAACAAGGCCAATGCACCCTATGTACTTGAAACACTTACCCGGGCGACAAAAGGCTGCATCACTGGCGAGTTTGATGCCATCGTCACCGCGCCTTTGCACAAAGGCATTATTAACGATGCGGGCATTCCCTTTACCGGGCATACAGAGTTTCTTGCCGGGCTTACAAAAGCTAAATTACCGGTTATGATGCTGGCAGCCGACTATCAGACTAAAGAGAATAAAACCAATAGTTTACGCGTATCGCTTGCGACAACACATTTGCCTTTAAAAGATGTTAGCGCGAATATTACCGAACAATCATTATCCCAGGTCATTGAGATTTTAAACCATGACATGAAAACAAAATTCGGCATCAAAAAACCGCATATTCTTGTCTGCGGGCTAAACCCCCACGCAGGCGAAGGCGGACACATGGGCAGGGAAGAAATTGACACCATCACACCGGTCATTGAAAGCTACCAGCAAAAAGGAATGCACCTGACAGGGCCACTACCTGCCGACACACTGTTTACACCAAAATACCTGGATACCGCTGATGCCGTATTAGCCATGTACCACGACCAGGGCCTGCCCGTTCTCAAATATGTTGGCTTTGGCCATGCGGTTAATATCACTTTGGGTTTACCCATCATCCGCACCTCGGTAGACCACGGCACAGCACTTGATCTTGCCGGCACCGGTAAAGCACACCTGGGTAGCCTGATAGCGGCTATTGAAGCGGCAAAAAAGATGTCCCAGGCCAATTCTAAAGCCTGACACTGCCTTTATCATAAAATAAAAAAAAGCGCCGCAAGCCACTGTAAAAAAACGATATATCTTTATGACTGATTTTAAAATCATGACTAAATGAATCCAAAATACAAACACCCCACGTAATTAGATTAACTGCGCAGTAAACATTGACCGATTAATTTTTAAGGATTACGAGGTACATCATGAAAATCAAACTCACATTACTCGCTGGTTTATTCGCAATGACAACTGCAGCATCCGCAGTAACATTTACACCATTAACACCCAATGAAATTTTTACCGCTATTGATGGCACCTACGACCACACCATTGATGACAGAAAAGATGAAGTCCGTGTAAACTTTTCAATGACTTCTTCTGATCAAGCTATCGGCATGGAACATGATCTTTTAAGTTCCGTCTTATCGGGTGTTGATGGCGAATACGATTAATAATAAAGGCATATACAAAGGATTTTAACCACGAAGGACACGACGTTCACGAAGGTAAAACCAACAAATCTTTCGTGTTCCCTGTATTTTTCGTGGT
>CAZPEE010000120.1:3746-7307 GCA_964585525.1 uncultured Cocleimonas sp. | reverse complement strand
TTTCACCCTATGAGTGAGTCCTGCTAAAGCATTAATTTTCATATAATTCATTATGTTATTACTTGTAATAAGCGGTCAACTGAGGATTCTAGGATTATCTTTTTGCATTGTCATTTGCCAATTCTTTTTCAATACGATCCAGCGTGTCACCCAGGCGGTCAAACTCATCATTGTAATTGGTGTCTTTCACGTAACCTGTGACAGCATCTTTTACTTTTTGTGCGTATTCACCAACCAGGGGTGTATCTACAAACAGGGTGAGTACCCAGATTAATAATGCGATAAACATGGATGCGCCGATAATAGCACCTAGCCCACGAAAAACTCCCGCAACAAAATTGGTCCATACTATCCGCCAGGGGCTGGATGAGTAGCGTATAAATTCTTTCAGTGCCTGATTGGCTTTTTCTTCGGTTTTATCCATGCGAGTGTCTCATTTCTCCGGTTTTATCATTGTGTAATGACAATATTATCATTTTGTAATAATACAAGCTGTTGATTTATATAAAAATAAATATTTTCTTGTTCCTTGCCTATCTGTTCAGAAGTTAGCCCTTAATGATTCTCATATTGTATCTGCATTGTTTAAGCATATGCAGATACAGAAGACAAACGAAAGGAGATTAAAGTGAATAAACAAGCGGCAACCTGTGTTTTTTATGATGGTGCTTGTTCTCTATGCCGTCGCGAGATGAATCATTATAAAAAGCTGGCGGGTGGTGGAACAAGTCATATTGACTGGATTGATATTAGCAAATCTGAAGTGGAGCTAAAAGCAGAAGGCATAAAATATCGGGATGCGATGCGACTTATTCATGTCAAAGATGAAAGTGGGGTGCATCAAGTCGGTATCGAAGCGATTTTTACGCTTTGGGATCAATTACCTTATTATCGCAAGCTGTCTCGATTGTTGCGGCGTTCCACAATTTTTCATCCTTTGTTGAATCAGGCCTATGCCTTTTTTGCCAAACACCGGATGAAACTACCGGGTCGCTCAGGGGGCAATATTCATGAGTGAGCAAAATATACTCAGAAAAGACCAATGGCTTGACCTGCTTGCTTACCAACCCTGGGAAACGGTTAAAGAGCTATTATTGCCGCTACCCTGGTTTGCACTGGCGATGTGGGCAAGCTCCCAGCAGTACTATGGGTTGACGGTGTTCGCTTCCGGTTACTTTTTTCTGGCCTGTTTACGTGTTTCACATAATGCGTTTCATTATTGTCTAGGGTTATCGCGCAGGGCGACCGATGCTGTGATGCTGCTTTTGAGCGTGTTTATGATGACCTCAATGCGCGCCCATCAATTTACCCATCTGCTACACCATCGTCATTGCCTGACAGAAAAGGATATTGAAGGGCGGATTGCCAGACAGGGTTTTTGGGAAATGCTTTTGACTGCGCCACTTTTTACGATCCGCTTACACCGTGTGGCACTTTCAAACGCTCCTGCGAAGCAGCGTTTCTGGATCAATTTTGAGCTGTTGCTGAACCTGCTTTGGTTAAGTGCAGTATGGGGTTGGTTTGATCTGGATGTGCTCAAAATCCACACGGTCATCATGCTCTTGTCCCATGCTATTTCACCCTTGTTTACGGTCTGGAGCGTACACCGTGATTGCCAGCAAAAAGGGCAGGGCAATCAGTATGACTCACGCACGCTGCGTTCAAAATGGCTTAGCCCGTTGGCAATGAATATGTTTTACCACCTGGAGCACCACGCCTATCCTGCTGTACCAACCTGTCATTTGCCGGAACTGGCAAGGCGTTTGGACAGTGCAGGGTTGGATAATTTTAAAACCGTACTTTGAGGCCAAAGATTAATGAAAAACCTACTGCATAAAATGTATAAAAACCGGCTAAAAATACTCACTTTGATGACCTTTGTTTTTCCTGTTTTGCCGCTTATTTTAGTCTCTTTTTGGGCTTTACTCATGATGTTTGCCGATCTGTTTTTATATTCACAAGAGAATATAAATAATAGAGCTATCATTTGGTTTGTGATTGCAGCATTGTGGATTCTAGGCGGCATTTCTGGATTGCTCAGTATTATTCGTAGCCTGTTCAAAATCTACAATAAAAAGACACTGTTCCTTACGCTGCATGGTGCTTTTTCTTACGCTATTGTCGCTGTTGCTTATATTGCTGTATTAATTGAAGGACATACCTTGGTTGATCTGTTGTTTACGGCTTATTTGTTGATGACGTTGTTTGTGATTGCCCAATGGATTGTAGATTTGCAACAGAAGACTGTGAACGAAAAAATAAAAGCGGGGCGATGATATGAATATCTTGCTTACTGGCGCAACGGGTTTTATTGGCTCGCATCTACTGAACCGCCTGTTACAAAAAGGCCATCATGTCACTGCCTGTGTTCGTCAAGCTGATAAACAGTACAGGCAAGATCCACGATTAAATGTCACTGTGGTTGATTTTATGCAAGCAACCCGGCTGGATGATTGGTTGCCATTACTGATGGACATTGATGTGGTCATAAACGCAGTCGGAATTATCAGTGAGAGCCGACAACAGAGCTTTGCAAAATTACACACTGATGCGCCTGCAGCGTTATTTAGTGCGGCGCAAAAAGCAGGCGTAAAGCGCGTGCTGCAAATCTCTGCGCTGGGTGCAGACCAGGATGCCAAAAGTGCTTATCATTTGAGCAAACTGGCGGCAGATGATGTACTCGCAAGCCTTGACCTGGACTGGTTTATTTTGCGTCCTTCACTGGTTTACGGGACAGGGGCAGTGAGCATGGGCTTGTTTCGGGCACTGTCTGCTTTGCCGGTGATACCGCTGATAGAAGGTGGCACACAAAACATGCAACCGGTACATATTGATGATTTGGTTGAAGCGGTCATATTATGTATTGGCAGTCAGCTGGATGAGCGGCTGGATCAAAATGTGCCGACACAACTGACCCTGGATGTGGTTGGCCCTGATGAAATCAGCATGAAGGCATTGTTGTTTAAACAACGCCAATGGCTGGGCCTGGCTAATAAAAAAGCAAAAGCCAGTCCCAAAACATTTTCTATTTCTTTAGCGTGGTTGCTAAAGCTGATGCCGTTTACTTTCTGGCTGGATGAACCTGTTTTAACAGCAGATAGCCTCAAAATGCTGCAACGTGGTAACACCGCCGATGATTCAATGATGCATGCAGTGTTGGGCGAAGCACCGGAAAGCATAGATTCGGCGCTGGCAAGAACCCCTGCAACAACCGCAGACCGTTGGTACGCAAAGCTCTATTTTATGCGTCCTTTGTTGCGCCTGGGTATTGCATTTGTTTGGATATGGACAGCGCTGGTTTCGGCTTTTTTCTATCCGCAGGCAGAGAGTTATCAGCTGCTGCAGCAAATCGGACTCAGCGGTTTTATGCTTCCCATTGCATTGTACGGATCAGCGTTAATGGATCTGCTGCTTGGTTTGGGCATGTTTTTCTACAAGCCATTAAGGCATATTCTGTGGTTGCAAATGTTAGTCATACTGGCTTATACCATTGCCATTACGTTGTTTTTACCCGAATACTGGCTACACCCCTTTGGTGAGATCAGTAAAAATATACCGATG
>CAZPEE010000120.1:0-3646 GCA_964585525.1 uncultured Cocleimonas sp. | reverse complement strand
AATAGAAATAGGAGCAGGGCAGATGACTTTTCTGACACTTAAAACAATTCATATATTCAGCGCTTTTTTGCTATTCGGCACGGGGCTGGGCAGTGCCTTTTACAAATTTGTGGCAGACCGGAATGGCAGTATTGAAACCATTGCCCACACCAATAAAAACGTTGTGCTGGCCGATTGGTTGTTTACTACACCCACCGTTGTTATACAGCCCGTTACAGGCATTTTGATGGTAAACCAGCTAAACCTGTCACTGACGACACCCTGGATAATGATTAGTCTTATGCTGTATTTGGTAGCAGGTATTTGTTGGCTGCCCGTAGTTGTGTTACAAATCAGGATGAGAACACTTTCACAGCAGGCTCTAAACGCTGGGCTCCCCTTGCCAGCACACTATTACCGCTATGTAAAAATGTGGTTTTGGCTCGGTGTGCCAGCCTTCATGGCTATCCTGGGCGTGATTATATTGATGGTGTTCAAGCATTCACTACATCTCTGAGGAGAGTTGACATGGATATGAAATGCGTAGACAAACAGCACATACAGTGCTTCTTGAGCGAGCATCCTGCATGGTCCCTTGAGCAGAACAGACTGCATTGTGAATACCATTTTAAAAACTTTGTAGAGGCCTTTGGCTTTATGACGCAAGTTGCCTTGATTGCGGAGCGCAGCAACCATCATCCTGAATGGTGTAATGTTTATAACAAGGTCGTTGTTGATTTAACAACCCACGAAGCTGGTGGAATAACCGAACAGGATTTCGACCTGGCTGCCTCAATAGAACGGATTTCTCGCTTGTATCTTGCCTAAACTTCTCGCCGGATCGTCACCCGCTGGGGAATTCGGATTAGTTTGTTACAGTGCCTGTTTCGGGCTTTCTGGCGGGTTTTAACGCCAGCGTGATATGTGTAACCGCCATGCTTTCAAGGTCAAGTTTGGCTGCCTTGTGCGATAGTCCATGTACGGTGTCCCTGGCAATGATGCGCACGGTTTTTATATCGGCAGGAATTTTTACCCCGCTCAAGCTGCGGGTGAAGGGCTGTTCTTTTATGTGAGGGTGGTAAAGCGTTCGTGTACCTAAAATCTTGTTATCCGGCGCGATGATTTGCCATTGGTTGGCGTAGTGGTTCCATCCTTCATCATCGTGTTTTAAGGTTACATCAAAATGCCATGTTTTATCGCTTTGTTGTCTGGCTTTAACATCAATGATCTCGACTTCATTGGCGAGGGATAAAGGAGTCAAAAAAAAGCTGCTAAAGATAATTAAGGCAAAGGACAGTGTTTTCATGATTTGCATGTTAAAATGACAATACAATTTTTACAAGACCATGAATAACGAAAATATGCTTTCAACACTCCAAAAATCAGTCAATAAACAGCGGAAATCACTGAAAAAACTGTTAGGTAATACGATGGCGGAGTTTGCTGCCGAATTACCACCATTACTTCATGATTCAGAAGCCTTAAGTGATCATCTGCTGAGTGCATTCTTGCGCTTGCCTTACTGTAAGTATGTTTATGTGCTGGATGCCGATGGCGTGCAATTAAGCGCCACCGTATTTCGTGGTGGAACCAACAAGGTCGATATCGGGCGGGATCGTTCCCAGCGGCCTTATTTGAAAACGATATTGCTGCCGGAAAATAAAGATATGGATTTTTACCTGTCTGAATCCTATATCAGCAAAAATATGAAACGCCCTTCTTTGACCGCGATACAGCGCATCAGGAATGAGCAGGGCGAAAGCATTGGCTTTTTAGGTGTGGATTACGATTTGCGCGAATTGCCCCGTGCAGAAGATATTTATGAAGAGCCACGCCAGCACCGCCAGATCAAGGGTGATCCGGCAATTAGGGAAGGGCTGTTTTTACAGCAGCGCGCTGAAAGCCAGATGGATAAACAGCTCGATAGCGTGATGACTATCCTGGAAGAGTTGATGCTGGAGCATGGTGTATACCATTGCCAAATTCATTATTCGAGCAGTCGCGTTACGCTCTGGCATGTGGATGATCCCTACACCTACCGAATCCTCACCATGGAAGAATTATCGGACGTTGGGCTTACCCTGGCTTACCCGCGTCGTCCTTATTTTAAACGGGCGATCGTACCCAGTCAGGACATTATCAAAATATTCAAACAATTTAGTGCCTTGCGTTTTGCGGATCAAACGATCTATTTACGCTCAGGTTCTTTAAACCTTGTGAATGGCTTTGTCGGGCTTAATTTTTCTTGTGATGGTACGCATTATCTTCTCTACAATGAGTTTCTTGAGAAGGGGCTGGACTTCTGGTTTGGCACGGGTGATACCAGCGAAATTCGCCAGAAAATGCTGGATGATTTGATGGAAAACCTTTGCCAGAGCGGTTGCCGGGATGTGAATAAAATCATTAGCTTGCTGGACCAGGGCGAGGTGCCAACCGAACTTGCCGACCTTGCCGAAGAAGAAAGAAACCATATCCACAAGGAATTACAATCCATTATGGAAGTGTATGAAGGTGGGGCTTGTGAGATATAGTACGAGCGGTTACACTGGCATTATGTGCAACTTAAAACACACACTTATTCTAAAACTCTGGCTGATTCAATCATTCGCAGCCAGTGGAGACTCATACTCTTTTTCATAAAAAATCTCAAGGCTGCGGGAATCTCCCGACAGCTTGTAATACGTTGATTCCCGCACTTTGCTAACTAAGTATAAGGAATCATAATGACTAACACCACAGACACTGAAGAAGAGCATCCGGCGGCTTCAGAAAACTCACTACAAGCGCAACGGCAAAATTTTCGTTCCGGCATTTTCTTCGCCATAGCCGGTACAGCCTTGTTTTCGCTGAAATCAATTTTTATCAAACTGGCTTTTGAAGAAGGCATTGATGCCACCACGCTACTGGCACTGCGCATGTTGATCGCTTTTCCGTTTTACGTTCTGATTCTGGTTTATGCGCTTAAAACCCGCCCGGAAAAAGCAGCTCTTTTTACTCGGCGTGATGCGCTGATGATTTTTGGCCTGGGCTTTTTGGGCTATTACCTGGCATCCTATCTTGATTTTGCAGGCTTGTTTTATATCTCGGCGCAGTTAGAGCGACTAACACTGTTTACCTATCCCGTTATGGTAGCGATACTAAGCTGGGTGTTTTTCAAAGAAAGAATCACTCTGAATATTTTGTCATCTCTGGTGGTGAGTTACATTGGCGTAAGCTTTTTGTTTTTTAACGAATCGCCTGGCAATAGTCTTTCAGGAGAGTCCCATCTAATATTAGGTACGGGACTGGTTGCAGCCGCAGCTTTCAGTTTTGCGGCTTATGTAATATTCAGTAAATCATTCATCTCACGTCTGGGTAGTTTGATCTTTACCAGCGTGGCGATGTCGTCCTCACTGGTGTTTATCCTTGTTCAGTTTTTTGCAACACACCCATTCAGTGATCTGAATGTCTCGCCGAAGCTGTGGTTCCTGGCGGTACTTTTAGCTATTTTTAGCACACTGATTCCCAGTTTTTTCACCAGCGAGGCGATTAACCGCATCGGTGCAACCCGTACCAGCATCATGGGAACATTCGGCCCTGTGGTGACGATAATACTGGCGGTGAATGTATTGGGTGAGGCCTTTGGCTGGCCGCAGATTGTGGGTTTGTTGCTGGTGTTGCTGGGGGT
>CAZPEE010000119.1:5371-7371 GCA_964585525.1 uncultured Cocleimonas sp. | reverse complement strand
GGCTGAAATATCATTTTTTCCAGTTATTTTTAAATGGACAATTTAAATATTTGCTTTAGCATCTGCAAGATTAATATTTTTTAAGGTTCGATATTTATGATCATCATGTACGGCATCAAAAACTGCGACACTATCAAAAAAGCGCGCAAGTATCTGGAGTCCCACAATATTGACTATGAATTTCATGACTTTCGTGAAGATGGCCTGAACCCAATCCAGCTTCGTGCCTGGATGAAGGAACTGGGCTGGGAAAAACTGATTAACAAACGCAGCACGACCTGGCGTAATTTACCCGATGAAACCAAACAGAATATGGATGAGACCCTGGCGCTAGTGGTTGCCGAGGAGCAGCCGACAATTATCAAACGCCCCGTGCTGGAATTACCGAATAAGGTTATGGTCGGCTTTTCTGAAAAAACCTATCAAGACTTAATCCACCAGGAATAAAATATGCAAGAAGTCATCGTCGAGAATAAAACGCTCCGGGGCATGAGCACCCGTACCACTAACCAGAATGAGATGAACCCGGAAACAGCCAAACTGGGTAGCTTATGGCAAAAGTTTGATAAAGAAGTAGCGGTTGATTATCAGCATGGAGAGCGCGTTTACGGCGTTTATTATGACTACGAGTCCGATGCAAACGGCGAATTCAGTGTCCTGGCAGGCTTCGATGGAAAAACAGGCCCTCAAGGCGACAAGCTCGAAACAATCACTATCCCCGCTGGCAAATATTTGCGCTTTGATGCCGTTGCTAACGAAGATAATGAACAAGCCAGAATTGAAGCCGTGATCAAAACCTGGGGGAAAATCTGGGACTATTTTGCCAGCGAAACAGATATCCAGCGCGCTTACAAAACAGATTTTGAATATTATAAAAGCCCAACTGAAATCGAAATTTATATTTCAATCGCAAAATAATACCGTTAGAGTTCACCCATGACATCAGCCACGCTTACACTCACGAAAGAACTTATCTCACGCCCCTCGGTGACACCCGATGACAAAGGCTGCCAGCTATTACTTGCCGATCAACTAACCCCACTGGGTTTTAACGCCGAATATATGCCCTTTGGAGAAGGCGACGATAAAGTCGATAACCTGTGGCTACGCAAAGGCAGTGAAGCACCGCTATTTTGTTTCGCAGGGCATACCGATGTTGTACCTACCGGCCCAGTCGAGAACTGGGAAAGCGACCCGTTTGAAGCGGTTGAGCGCAATGGCAAGTTATACGGGCGCGGCACGGCGGATATGAAAGGCAGTATTGCGGCATTTACGGTTGCCTGCCAGCGCTTCGTACAGGATTACCCCAACCATAAGGGCTCTATCGCCTATTTGATTACCAGCGACGAAGAAGGCCCGGCGCATAATGGCACGGTGAAAGTGATCGAAACACTACAAGCACGACATGAAAAAATCGACTGGTGCCTGGTCGGCGAGCCATCCTCAACCAAAAACGTAGGCGACGTGATTAAAAATGGCCGGCGCGGCTCACTGGGTTGTACACTCAAAATCATCGGAAAACAGGGGCATGTTGCCTACCCGCATCTTGCTAATAACCCGATTCATTTAAGCGCACCGATGCTGGCAGAACTGACCACGATGGAATGGGACAAAGGCAACGACTTCTTCCCGCCGACCACTTTCCAGGTTTCCAATTTAAACGCAGGCACGGGCGCGACCAATGTCATACCGGGTGAGTTGACGATGGTGTTCAACTTTCGTTTCTCGACCGAAATTACACCGGATGAAATACAGGCGCGTGTCGAAGCACTACTTAAAAGACACCAGCTTGATTATGAAATCAACTGGGCATTGTCCGGGCTGCCGTTTTTAACAGCTGAGGGCAACCTGGTCGAAGCAGCCGTTGCCGCGATTAAAAAGGTCACCGGCATCGACACCGAGCTATCCACCAGCGGCGGCACATCCGACGGACGTTTTATTGCACCCACCGGCGCACAAGTCCTGGAGCTAGGGCCAACCAATGCGAGCATTCACCAGGT
>CAZPEE010000119.1:2336-5271 GCA_964585525.1 uncultured Cocleimonas sp. | reverse complement strand
AGCTAACGCTGGCATTGACCACAATAAAACGTGGAGCGCTGCCCCTGCCTGATTTGTTTCACAGGTGACTGGCAAGACAGGCAGGCTTTCCCTGCTCGTCCATAGACATTAAGCTGCTGTTGGAAATAACCCGGTTTGCCTTCCGCCTGGACAAAATCGCGCAAGGTTGTACCACCCTGCTCTATCGCCTGTGCCAGCACTTCCTTGATCATCCCGACCAGCTTGTCATAACGTTTTCTGGAGACTTTTCCCGCTTGGCGTTTCGGTGAAATCCCCGACTTGAACAGCGATTCACAGGCATAAATATTGCCCACGCCAACAACCACCTGTCCATTCATAATAAATTGTTTGATACTCACCGAGCGTCCGCGTGACTGCGTGTAGAGATAAGCTGCATTAAAATCATCGCTTAATGGTTCCGGGCCTAAAGAACGGATTAATTTATGCTGAAGTGGGTCATCCTGCGTCCAGAGCAGTGCACCAAAGCGGCGTGGATCACGCAAGCGTAGCGCCTTGTTGTTACCCAGGACAATATCCACATGGTCATGTTTTTGCGGGTCGCTGCCTTTATCAACGACGCGCAAACTACCCGACATACCTAAATGCAAGAGCGCTGTACCTTGGCTTGTTTTCAGCAAAAGATATTTACCGCGCCGCGTCACCGACACGACAAGCTCGCCTTCCATATCATGAATGGACAAGGGAACCGGCCAGCGTAGTTTTGCGTTACGCACGATGATTTTTGCAACTTTTTCGCCTTCTACATAGGGCAGGATACCCCGGCGGGTGGTTTCAACTTCAGGAAGTTCAGGCATCCACTATCCCAGGTAAGCCGCTTCAATTTCAACCAATAAATCGGAACGGCACACATCACCCTGCAAATATAAAATGGCAGGTTTCGCCTTTTCGCTTAATACACGTTGCTCCAATACCTTCTTTGCTGCGGATAAATAAGATATGTCCCGCAGGTATACTTTAAAATAAGTTGCCTGTGCTAACGTCTGTATGGATAAATCCAGTGTCTGGTGCGCGTGTTCAATCAATGCCTCAACATTGTTCAGCGTTTCGTGCAATTGTTCAGAAACCTTGCCGGCGTGCTGGGTTTCATGGCCGATAATACTGGCTGTCCCCGAAATATAAAGATGCTCTGTATTCTTTAAGCCAATCATGCCAACATCCCCATTGATAGAAGCACCTATAGAATCACCATTTGACCACTGTTTATAGGTGGCACGGGAAAAAGCCGGGCTGACTTCGCCATATTGACGCGGATACAAAAAAGCAGAAACCTGACGCGGGTTTTCCAACTGGATACCCGCATCTCGTGCGGCGATAAAATACACTTGCAAATCGCCGTTTGCCGTTCCAATTGCGGTAGCTGCTGGCGGTGCATAGGGGAAGTTACCAAATTTATCCAGTGCATTTTGCCGACCCAGGCAAAATTGGCGATAGCGCTCCAAGCCGCTCACTTCAGCGTTAATGGAGGGGAAATAATTCCAGATTCGCAGCAGGTATTTATAATCTGATTGTTCCAGCTCGCCCAAAATTTGTTGATAAGCCGCCTCTGTAGCCTCCACCAACGAATCATAATCTGTTTCATTTAACTGGATAAAGCCAAACAGCACATCCTCATTAAACGACAAGTTAAGGTCACCTGAGACCCGCGTCTGCACCTGTTCTGGACTTTTCCAGATTTCGTAAACATCGTTTGCCTCGCCATCCAGATTAGCAAGGTTGACTGAAAATAAGGGTTTGGCATCACTTAATCGGCGTGAGGCATCACCAAAATGGATAGCCGCCAGCACATGCTGATCCCCAACCAGCTCATCAGGGTTTGGATTATTTTGAAACTCTATTGAGAAAGGATAATGTGTCATTTGCCTTACAAGCTGCATAGGTCGGCAGATTATCGCATGAGCCTGTTTAAAATACAGCTACAAGATTGACTATTTGTGTTGTTTCGCTTGCTTTTTGAATTCATCAAGACCTGACCGAATGAGCGGCGTAACACTCTCTGCAATCAGGTATATTTTGTTATTTTTCAAAATATACCTTGCCTGGCTGACCTGGTTTAAATCTCCCATTAGCAGCTTTACGCCATTAAAACTGAGGCTCATTTTTTCCTGGTCAAGACCAAATTGAGCCAGATCCTTATCAGCCACATCATAGCTGGCAGACACGGGATCAGTTAACAAAGTAAATAGCAAGCGTACTTTGTCCTTGTCTGCCTCTGCCTGAACCGGCTGGGTAATCATCCAGCGGTCAGGCTCATCGGCTTTGGCAATGTTCTCAATCAGAATATCAGGCTTGCCCTGCACATGGATTAAGACCCTGGTGATATTATCCCCCATTGCCGCATCATACAGCCTGTCGCCCATCTTCCGCGTTTCTGGTTCACGCGTCGCAACAAACCAGATCAGACCACCCGCAAGCAATAGCAATAACAGGTTGAGAAACAGGCGTTTGCCAGTGCTGCCCATGATTATTTTTCCTTTTTCTTGGTCGTTGCTACAGGCTTCTGGATACCCTGGGTGGCGCGCATCACATCTTTTGTGACCGTGCTAAACGTAAATGACAAATCAGGGCGAACCGCCCCCGAATCATCATAAATATAAACCTTGTTGCCAACCTTGGTAAAC
This sequence comes from uncultured Cocleimonas sp., assembly GCA_964585525.1. GTDB lineage: Bacteria > Pseudomonadota > Gammaproteobacteria > Thiotrichales > Thiotrichaceae > Cocleimonas. The sequence continues at coordinate 2,632 of CAZPEE010000119.1, read as the reverse complement.
ACGCAGTTTTCCATACGATGTGCATCTGTCGGGCTTAAAAACTTATACTGGCAGGAACCATCGGTGTTAAAAACATATTCCATGCGAAAACGGCTAGCTGGAAATTCCCGACTGCCTGCGGGACGAAAAACCAAACCACCCCCTGTTTGCTCCTCATACGAATTCACCCAATGCTGATAAAAATCGCTGTTATCTGTGCGTTGTTGCGGCTCGCCGCTAAAATCAATTTCCGAACAGGCTGTGAGCAGGGTTGAAAACATTGCCGTCAAAACCATCACCATGACACGATTTACATT
>CAZPEE010000119.1:0-2236 GCA_964585525.1 uncultured Cocleimonas sp. | reverse complement strand
AATCTTTATTGCCGTTATCGTTTACGGCGTAACATCCAGCGTACCACACCAAATATCAGCAAACCCAGCGGCAAGCCAACCAAAAAGAAAAAGGCCGAGCTGTAAAGCGCCCATGGTGCCAATTTCAGCCGGGTATCTTTTGCCTTGACGGTATCTATCGAAATCAACTCATCATCCTGCCCCAGCCAGTTAAACAAATTGCTCGCCAGCTCCAGGTTGCTACCCTGTCCGATATAGTTATTTTGCATAAAATCACTATCGCCAATCACCACAATGCGCTGTTCAACGTCCTTATCCTCAAGCGTCCGTGTCAACGCCATACCAATCGTTAACGGGCCAGGTATATCCGCATCAGCATCAAATTTGACCTTACCCTGTATTTCACCCGATTCCAGCCAGCTTGTTGGCAAGGTACTGAGAAAAGGCTGGTATTGCCAGTTATACTTTGCATCTTTTGTCAGCGGGTCTTGCAAAATGGCGGTCGCAAACGGAAACAGTGTATGCGCCGCCAGGTCTTTGGTAATAGCCAGGTCAGCATAATCAATCACTGCAATGGCTGCGGGATGCTTGATGCCCAGCATTTTCTGCAAATCCTGATTGGCATCCAGCAACGTGCCTTCGTGGATTTCCAGCCCCAATTGCTGCTCAATATCATCCAACCCATGTAATGAGCCCGGCTCATGCAGCCACAACAGGTTACCACCCTGATCAATATAATCTTCAATAATGTTCACTTCGGCAGGCAGATAATCCTGCTTCGGCGCTGCAATAACGACAAAACTTGCATCCTGCGGTATGTTTTGTGTGCGAATCAGGTTGTGTGGCTGGAAATGAAAGCCTTTGCTTTGGAGTACCTTGGCCAGCCGGGATAAACCATTCGACTTTTCATCCAGTGGTGATAATTCTTTATGGCCTTCCAGAAACACAACCAGACGCGGTTTATCGCGTGACAGACGCTGTAACACGTTGACCATATTCTGCTCGGCAACCGAGTTGACTTTATCGCTTTTGTCGCCAAGTTTGATCAACACCTGGCCACTGTACTGAATACCATCCGCCTCGGCACGTGCCGGATCAAGGTCAGGATTAACAAACTCCAGTTTAATGTCTTTTTTATATTTCCTGTATTTGTCAACCAGCTTTTTTAACGCAACATGGATACTGCTATCATCCGGCACATAAGCTATCAATTCCAATGGTTTATTAATGCGCGATAGTATTTGCTGCATCGGCTGGCTCAAGGTATTGCGCTGCGCCGCAGTGACATCAATGCTTTTATGATAGGTTCTGCCCAGCCAGGCAAGCAACCCGATAATGGTTAAAAACAAAATATAAAACAACACATTTTGTAGCCGGATATACAGATGGGAGCTTTTCGTCATTTTCATAATGTCGCTACCCGTTTAACCTATCATTATCTAACTTGCGAATCGCCAGAATCAAAAAACCTGCTATAAACAAACCATAGTAAACCAGGTCGCTGGTGTCTAAAACACCTTCCAGGAATGGTAAAAAATGACTGAAATGAGACAGGTAGACAAATAATTCGCTGCTGTTACTTTCTGAGCTACCCGAAAGATAAAGCACCACCAAAAACAGCAACAAACCAAAGGTGCTAACCGCTGCTATAATTGGCTGGCTACTGATGGACGACAAAAACAGACCCGCAGCAGCAAAAGAGCCAAGAAGTAAAAACAGCCCCAGGGCAGAGCTGAAAATCTTGCCCCAGTCAAGATCCGTACCCAGGCTCAGCGATAGCGGCATCAACATAATCAGCGCAACCACCAGTGCAATAAAAAACACCATCCCGAGAAATTTCCCCAGCACGATTTGCGTGGATGTCAGCGGTGAAGAAATCAACAAAGTGAGTGTCTTATTCATGCGCTCTTCGGCAAACAAACGCATGGTCAACACCGGCATCACCGCCAGCATAAAAATACCTGCCCACATAAACAAGGGGGATACAATAATGTCCGTCACTCCCGGCGGGTTTTCCAGTGCCGCCGATTGAGGCTGCACATATAAAACAAACTGGTCGATAAACGTCAAAAACAGCAAAGCAAGGATGAACATCATAATCGCCAGCAAGCTCCATGCCAGTGGCGAGTTAAACATGCGCTTAAATTCACTTAATGCTATGGAGAATATTTTACTCATGCGGCTTCTCCTGTTGCTTCCACCTTGACTGCTGAAGGTATAGCAGTATCACCATGAATCAGATTCATAAAAATCTGTT
>CAZPEE010000118.1:0-7391 GCA_964585525.1 uncultured Cocleimonas sp. | reverse complement strand
TGTGCCCGTGGCATCCGGCCTTATGAAGGCATTTCACCAGAGGTTGTCGCATCACCGGCCCAAACCTATGCACAATATCTGGCGGATAATAATGTCTTCAGCCATACCGCAGATGGTCGTGACCCCTGGCAACGACTAACCCAAGATGCCGGTGTCGTTGTCGGCTCAAACGCTGACTTCTTTAGTCGCGGTGAAAACCTTGCATTTGTCAGTGGTGCAAGTACTGTCTCATTCCCTGTTATACACGAGGCTGTCACCAGATCCATTTACGGCTACCTCTATGACGATAAAGATGACACCACCGACTCCACAACAGGCATTGCAAGCTATGGACACCGTGCCTTTGTCCTGGCAACAGGGTTAGTTGAAAACTCTGGTGCTGACAATGAAGAAGGGCTGATTGGAATTGGTAGAGCTGAGGTTCAAGAAGTCGTCAATATTCGAGGCACTGACTTCAACCAAACCAAAGTTTATTCCGTAATGAATGGTTTTGATCCCAATGAAAACTGGGATATGAGTAATATCCAAACAGTTCCTTTGACTGACCCTGAGGCTTGTCTGGCTGGTTTTACTGCGAACCAGAATCAAGCAGGTGGGTTTGTCTGTGTCCCAGACATTATCGGCGGTAATAGCGCCTTTATAAACACCCGGCTTGTATCAACTTCATCCGAGAATCTATCGGGCGTAACCGTTACAGCCATTCAGCCTGGTGGACAACCATTAGATATTGGCTTAGTCACAACTGACCGTAGTGGGACTGCGACTCTGGACCTACCTCCGGAAGCCGAACTGACGCTTGTTTTCAAAGCAACTGGCTATGCCAATCAGGTTATACCCGTTAAAACACCTGTAAGCGGTACAACAATTGACCTTGATGTTACCTTGATTCCTCGTGGAGCATTACAAACTGTAGATAATTTTCCACATATTAGTTTAACAGGTTCAGATGGCGCAAAGGTTAGCTTAACCCCTAACTTCATTGACCCTCAAGGCAACCAGGTTAACGTAAGCAGTGGGGTAAGCTTAACAATTACGCCAGTTGATGTATCAACGCCTGTTGGCGTTGCTGCCTTCCCTGGTGATTTTTCTGGAATAGTGCAAGGACAAGCTAATCCTACACCTATCATCAGTTATGGAACTGTTGAATACCAATTTACCCGTAATAGCGATGGTGCAGTACTGCAATTGGCAAATGGCCAAACAGCTGATATCCAGATCCCGATTTATGTAACAACCCACCAGGATGGAACAGCAATCGCAGTAGGCGATACCATTCCACTTTGGTCGTTAGATGAAAAAACCGGCATCTGGACGCAGGAAGGAAGTGGCACAGTGGTTGCATCTACGGCATCACCTACAGGCTTGGCACTAAGCGCAACGGTTTCCCACTTTACCTGGTGGAACTGTGACGTCAGCATGAACTCGGCACGAGCCACTGTAACCGTGAATGCACCAGAAGCAGGAACAGCTATTGTAAAAGCACGCACTGCGGCAAATATCGGCTGGCGTCCAAACTCAGTGGATACAGTGATCAATGTAGGTTCTTCAACAAGCCCATTACCCATCCCAAGCAATGGCGAAGTGTGCTTTTGGGCAGAAATTACATTTACCAGCGGCAGTGCGGCTACCACACCTGAATCGTGTATAACGGCAGCGCCCAATGCAAATGTAAACGTAAACCTGGTCATTCAGGGAGGTACTCTAAGTTTAACGGCAACGCCTGACACAAACGTATCGACATTTATTAACGTAGCACCGCTTCAAATCAAGATACAGCCCTCAACTGCCGAAACTGATGTCACATATGCCGTTGACTCTGGGACCTTGCCAGCTGGCGTGAATCTGTCCTCTATTAATGCCACTACAGCTGTTATAAGCGGTACACCTTCGCAAGCGGGGGTCTTTAACTTTGTAGTAAAAGGGACAGATGTGGATGGAAATACTTCTACAATCTCATTTTCTTATACGGTTATTGATGCTATAGCTCCTCCAAAACTACCCAGTTTCCGGAATTTCTCTTTGGCGTTTTTCCCACCAGGGATAAATACTATTGATTTAAATACGCTAAACAATGGCGGCCCAGTTACACATTGGGTGTTGAATGAAGAACCTTCGCTTGAATGCCTTTCGATACCTAACTGGATATCATTAGATTCAAATACTGGAATACTAAGTATTAATATGGATTTAATTAATGGGTTTACTAACTGGTGTGGTTCTGTTGATGCTTCAAATGCATCAGGTACGGACAATATGCAAATTTCACTAGATAATTATCCACCTGCCCAGTAATAACATCCCATTAAAGAGGTATTAGGAATAATACTTGAGAAAAGAGCGGGGATTCTGTTAGAATCCCCGCTCTTCATTTTTCGAACATAATATTAAAGAGAGATCTTCCCATGAAGGCCGATATACATCCAGAATACAACCAAGTCGTTTTCCAGGATCTTGCGAGTGATTTTAAAATACTCACACGTTCTACACTTGGTTCAAGTGAAACCATTAAATGGGAAGATGGCAATGAATACCCGCTGATCAAAGTGGATATTTCAAGTGCATCCCACCCGTTCTACACCGGCAAACAAAACACTAATACAACTGCTGGCGCGATTGATAAGTTTAAGCAGCGCTACGGCAGGAAATAATCCTGTTATTTCCCGTCATTCACGGTTAAAAACATGATCATGCAATTTAAAAAGGCACTCAATTTGGGTGCCTTTTTTTTGTTGTATGTTTTTAGTACCCTGCAACCCGGTTACGCAACAACCTGCTCTGCTGATCGTATTTCCCCAAAAGAAGAAAACGCTACAGTAAAATGGGTTTACGATGGTGATACACTACTCTTAACCGATAAACGCAAAATCCGTATTATCGGTATTGACACACCCGAAGTAAAACATCACCAACAAGCTGCACAGGCCTACGGAGCCAAAGCAAAAGAGGCTCTGCGCGCCTTATTAAAAAAACATCACTACCATATCCTGCTTCGCCACGGCAAAGAAAAGACAGACCGCTATGGACGCGAACTAGCGCACGTTTTTTTACCGGATCACACCAATATATCGACATGGCTATTGGAAAGGGGTTATGCCAAAACCATGGCGATTCCACCAAACGTTGCATTGGCTGATTGCTACAAACAAGCTGAAAAAGATGCGCAGCGCCAGGCATTACGAATCTGGCGGCAAGACTCGTTAGCAATCAAAAAAGCGGATAATTTAAGCTATTCAAAAAAAGGCTTTGTACGTTTGATGGGAAAAGTCATAAAGATCATTCACCATAAAAAATCATATATACTTGAACTAGATAGCGATACCAAGAGTCATATCCAGTTGAAAATCCGAAAAAAACACTGGCGCTATTTTGACATGGATAAGCTTGATAAATTAACCGATAGAAAAATCAAGGTTTCCGGGGTTTTAAAGAACCGTCGCGGAAAACGTATTCTATACTTGAGTCATTCCTCGCAGCTTGAAATAATCCCCATTAACAGAATAAAGCCTACGATCAAATGGAGTTTGTAAAATGAGCATTAAAACCTTTTCTATGAGCTTGTTGTTAAGCTTATTTCTTGCTTTAAGCGCCTGTTCCACCAACCCCGTCTCAGGTAAAAAAGATTTCACACTAATCTCTGAGCAACAAGAGCTGGCCATGGGCGCCCAGGCCCATAAAAGTATATTAAAGCAAAAGAAGCGTTACAATAACGCAGGCTTGCAAGCCTATGTCAATAACATAGGGCAATCGTTGGCTACACATAGCCACAGAAAAAACATTCGTTATACCTTTACCGTGCTGGATGATCCCAGTGTTAATGCTTTTGCACTTCCAGGCGGGTATATTTACATTACTACCGGGCTAATGGCCTATTTGAATTCCGAAGGTGAATTAGCCGGGGTTCTCGGGCATGAAATCGGCCACGTCACCGCACGCCATGGTGTTAAACAACAAAGTGCAGGCGTTGCAAGCGCGATCCTTATCCAGGTTCTCACCAAAAAAACCGGTGCATCTTCTGGCAAACAATATAACCAGATAGGCAGGGCTTTATTAAGCGGCTATGGTCGAAACCACGAATTACAGGCTGATAAACTTGGCGCAGAATATCTTGCAAGAGTCGGCTACGATCCAAAAGACATGATCAAAGTAGTTAGCGTACTAAAAGCACAGGAAGAGTTTGAAAAATACCAGGCACGCAAAGAAGGCAGGCCACCCCGTGCCTACCATGGTCTTTTTGCATCACACCCCAGTAATGACCGACGCTTACACGAAGTGATCAATGCGGCAAACCGTTTTAAATCAGCAGGCACACGCCCATCTAATCATGACGGCTACTTAAGGCACATAAATGGTCTAAAATACAGGATAGACAAAAAACATACCGGTCGCATAATCGTTGGGAGAGCAACAACCCCAGGGCTTACTTTCGCACAACTCGCCAAACGTAGCAAAGTTGGTGTACAACGCTTAAGATTACTCAACGGGAAATTTCCCAATGGCGAACCTGATATTGGAAAACTGGTAAAAATTGTCCAATAATCCCGATTAAAAACCGTTCTTTTACTAATGAAGGCAATAAAATGTCAGATGAGACACTAAAAAAAGAAGCACTTGAATACCACTTAAACCCCCAACCAGGAAAAATTGCGACACAGATCACCAAATCAACAGAAACACAAAAAGACTTGTCGCTAGCCTATACACCGGGCGTTGCCGAGCCTGTAAAAGAAATTGAAAAAGACCCGGAAAATGCCTATAAATACACGGCTAAAGGCAACCTCGTCGCCGTCATTACCGATGGAACTGCCGTGCTGGGTTTGGGCAACACTGGCGCGCTTGCAGGCAAACCAGTCATGGAAGGCAAAGGCGTATTGTTCAAACGTTTTGCCGATATTGATGTATTTGATATTGAGGTTGAAGCACCCTCAATAGAATCATTTATCCAAACCGTTGAAAATATTGCACCGACCTTTGGTGGCATAAACCTGGAAGATATTGCAGCGCCACATTGTTTTGAAATAGAGCGTATTCTGGAAGAAAAACTGGATATCCCCGTATTCCATGATGATCAGCATGGCACTGCCATTATCATTGCCGCAGGTTTATTAAATGCACTGGAAATAAAAGGCAAGAAGCTGGAGGACAGCAAAATTGTCTGTCTGGGTGCCGGCGCCGCAGGCATCGCATCCATGCAAGTCTTGACCTCACTCGGAGCCAATAAAAACAACCTGTTTATGCTAGACCGGGGTGGCGTTATTCATTCCGGGCGAGATGATCTGAATCAATATAAACAGGCATGGGCGCTAGAAACTGAGCAGCGCACTTTGCTGGATGCCTGTACCGATGCCGATGTATTTATCGGCTTGTCAGGCCCTAACCTGCTTGGCGTTGAAGCACTCAAGGCAATGGCGGCTGACCCAATCGTTTTCGCCCTATCCAATCCTGACCCAGAAATTGATCCAGTAGTAGCACGCCAGGAACGTCCCGATATTATTATGGCAACAGGCCGCAGTGATTACCCAAACCAGGTCAATAATGTCCTGGGCTTCCCTTTTATATTCCGGGGCGCACTCGATGTTCGGGCAACACATATCAATACCGAGATGAAAATGGCAGCGGTAAAAGCACTGGCAGATATTGCCAAAGAAGCGGTTCCCGATGAGGTCTTAAAAGCCTACAACAAAGACTCAATGTCATTTGGCCCGGACTATATTATCCCTACGCCACTTGACCCACGCCTACGGACACGCATTCCGGCTGCTATTTCTCAAGCTGCTATCGAATCAGGCGTTGCCAGGATAAAAACATAAATCACAAACCATGTCCGATACGGCTATCAAATATAAAGACCTGCGCGACTTCATTAACCAACTTGAGGCTCAGGGCGAACTTAAACGCATCAGCGCAGAAGTTGACCCGAACCTTGAAATGACTGAAATCTGTGACCGCGTGTTACGTGCGGGTGGGCCTGCCCTGTTGTTTGAAAACCCCAAAGGTTTTGATACGCCTGTGTTAGGCAACCTGTTTGGCACAGCTGAGCGCGTCGCCATGGGTATGGGGGAAAGCTCGGTAACCGCTCTGCGTGATGTTGGCAAGCTACTCGCCAGCCTCAAAGAACCCTCCCCGCCAAAAGGTTTCAAAGATGCGATCAGCGCCATACCAAAGTATAAAAAAGTGCTGGACATGGCACCAAAAAAAATCAAAAAAGCCCCCTGCCAGGCATTTGTTATTGAGGGTGACAAAGTTGATTTGGGTAAATTACCGATCCAGACCTGCTGGCCTGGAGACATTGCCCCGCTGATCACCTGGGGGCTGGTCATCACCAAAGGGCCGAATAAATCACGTCAGAACCTTGGCATTTATCGCCAACAAGTCCTGGGTAAAAACCGTGTGATTATGCGCTGGCTCTCCCATCGCGGTGGCGCGCTGGATTTTCGTGACTGGCAAGAGAAACACCCCGGAGAACCCTTCCCCATCGCCGTGGCACTGGGCGCTGACCCGGCAACCATACTGGGTGCAGTAACCCCTGTACCGGACACCTTATCCGAGTACGCTTTTGCCGGTTTATTGCGTGGCTCCAGAACCGAAGTGACCCACTGTATCGGCTCTGACTTGCAAGTACCAGCCTCTGCAGAATACGTTCTGGAAGGCCATTTATATCCTGATGACATGGCTGAAGAAGGTCCCTACGGCGACCATACCGGTTACTACAATGAAGTGGAGCGTTTTCCGGTTTTTACCATTGAGCGCATCACACATCGCAAAGACCCAATTTATCACAGCACCTACACAGGCCGTCCACCCGATGAACCTGCCATGCTAGGTGTCGCACTCAATGAAGTTTTTGTACCCATTCTGCAAAAGCAGTTTCCAGAGATTAGCGATTTTTATTTGCCACCAGAAGGCTGCTCCTACCGCATGGCGGTAGTCAGCATGAAGAAGCAATATCCCGGCCATGCAAAACGTGTCATGATGGGCGTCTGGTCTTTTTTGCGACAATTCATGTACACCAAGTTTGTGATTGTGGTGGATGACGACATCAACACCCGCGACTGGCAAGACGTGATATGGGCAATGACCACACGCATGGACCCGGCACGTGATACTACACTGGTCGAAAATACACCGATTGATTACCTCGATTTTGCCTCGCCCGTATCTGGACTGGGCTCCAAAATCGGTTTTGACGCAACCAACAAATGGCCAGGCGAAACAGACCGCGAATGGGGCAAACCCATCACCATGGATGAAGATGTGAAGAACCGAGTTGATGAAATTTGGGATGAGCTTGGAATATAAAGCCTGGCACACTGTAGATTAAGTATAAATGTCATGGTTAAGCCAGCTTTCAGCCTCACTGTGTAATAATTCTCGCCCTTAAACTTTTATTTCTG
>CAZPEE010000117.1:2702-7391 GCA_964585525.1 uncultured Cocleimonas sp. | reverse complement strand
AAGAAACAGTTTCATAAGCAAATTATGAATATTGTCATTTTAGGTGCAGGCCAGGTCGGCACGTCACTTGCTATCAATCTTGCCACGGAAGACAATGATTTAACCATCATTGATATTGACCCTGCGGTATTGCGCGAATTACGTGAAAAACTGGATGTACATACCACCCAGGGGCAGGCATCGCACCCGGATGTGCTGGAGCAGGCAAATGTGAATGATGCCGACATGCTGATCGCAGTCACGAATAGTGATGAAGTTAATATGATGGCGTGCCAGGTAGCGTATAGTTTGTTTCGTACTCCAACGCGGATAGCAAGGATTCGTGCGGCGGGATATTTACAACACCAGGAGTTGTTTACGCCTGAACTGATCCCGGTTGATGTGCTGATCAGCCCGGAACAGTTGATTACCGACTATATTTATCGCCTGATTAAAAACCCCGGAACCATGCAGGTGCTTGATTTTGCCAATGGCAAAGTACGCCTGGTTTCAGTTAAAGCATTTCATGAAGGGCCACTTGTCGGTCATAAAATTAGTGAAATAAGGGAACACTTGCCCGATGTGAAAGTGCGTGTTGTGGTTATTTTCCGGGAAGGCAAAGCTATTATTCCCAGTGGCAACACGGTTATCGAAGCGAATGATGAAATTTTCGTGATTGCCAGCGCACAACATATTCGAGCGGTTGTCAGTGAGCTACGGAGTGTCGACAAACCCTATAAACGGGTGATGATAGCAGGGGGTGGTAATGTTGGAAGGCGTCTTGCTACGGCTCTGGAAGAATCTCGTTCGCAAGTTAAAATTATTGAAAAAGACCCTGAAACAGCGACACAGTTGGCAGAAACCTTAAATAAGGCAATCGTGCTGGAAGGTGATGCTGCCGATGAGGCTTTGCTCCGTGAAGAAAACATTGAAAATGTTGATATTTTTTGTGCGCTGACCAATGATGATGAGGCCAATATTTTATCCGCAATGCTGGCAAAAAGGCTTGGTGCGCGTAAAGTCATGTCGCTGGTGAATCGTACCGCCTATGTTGATCTGGTTGAAAATGCCAATATTGACCTGGCAGTTTCTCCCCAGCAAATCACCATCGGTGAATTACTCACCCATATCCGCAGTGGTGATATTGTATCGGTACATTCTTTACGCAAGGGCGCAGCAGAAGTGATAGAAGTGGTGGCCCATGGTGATAAAGAAAATTCACGTGTGGTGGGTCGTAAACGGGTGGATTTGAAGTTGCCCCCAGGGGTGACGATTGGTGCGATTGTGCGTGAAGAGGAGGTATTTTTGCCTCATCAGGACACCATTATCGAAGAAAATGACCACGTGATTTTGTTCCTTACGGATAAACGCTATATTCCGGCTATTGAGAAAATGTTTCAGGTGGGTGTGGGCTATATTTAGCCTCAAACCCTTGTACTATGCAATTTGCCGTCTTACAAAGAATACTTGGTTTACTACTGGTTATTTTCAGTTTTACCATGCTGCCACCCGCACTGGTTGGCTGGATTTATGGTGATCTTTCCATCTCGCCTTTTATCAAAGGTTTTTTGCTGGTCTTGGTTGTAGGTGCTGTGATGTGGTTTCCCGTGCGCCATCAAAAAAGGGAATTACGCCTGCGCGAAGGCTTTTTGGTTGTGGTTTTATTCTGGGCAATGCTGGGCGTTTCAGGTTCTGCACCCTTGCTATTTTCCAATGAACTACAAATATCACTGGTTGATGCTGTTTTTGAATCCATTTCAGGGTTGACCACAACCGGGGCAACAGTCATTGTCGGCCTGGATGATTTGCCAAAGTCTATCCTGTTTTACCGCCAGCAACTGCAATGGCTTGGCGGCATGGGAATTATCGTATTGGCCGTTGCAATTCTACCGATTCTGGGTATTGGTGGTATCCAGCTTTATCGTGCTGAAACGCCGGGGCCTGTCAAAGACTCGAAGCTAACCCCTCGTATCAAAGGGACTGCGAAATTACTCTGGATTATTTATGTAGTATTTACTATCGCTTGTGCCTTGGCTTATTACTTTGCCGGGATGAATACTTTTGATGCGATAAGCCATAGTTTTTCCACGATTGCGATAGGTGGGTTTTCTACCCATGATGCCAGTATGGGTTATTTTTCCAGCCATGTGATCGAGCTGGTTGCCGTTGTCTTTATGTTGTTATCCGGCGCTAATTTCAGTTTGCATTTTATCGCCTGGCGTTCCATGAGCTTGAAACCTTATTATGTGGATTCTGAGTTTCGTTTATACGGACTTGCCATGGTGATGTTAACCATTATGGTGTTGGCTTATCTGTATTTTATGCACGTCTATGGTAGTTTTTCAGAGTCATGGTTTAATGCGATTTTCCAGGTGGTTTCGATTGCAACCACGACTGGATTTGTGACCACGGACTATAGCCATTGGCCGGGTTTTTTGCCGGTGCTTTTGGTGTTTGCCAGTTTTGTTGGTGGTTGTGCCGGGTCAACCGGCGGTGGTATGAAAGTGGTGCGGGTGCTGTTGCTTTTCAAGCAGGGCTGGCGTGAGGTAATGCGTTTGATTCATCCCAATGCAAAGATTGCCATCAAACTGAACCGTAAACCCGTTGATAGAAGCGTTATTCAGGCGGTTTGGGGGTTTTTCTCTGTCTATATCGCGGTGTTTGTGATTTTAATGCTGATATTAATGGCAGCTGATATGGATCAGGTGACAGCCTTTTCGGCGGTTGCAGCTACCCTGAATAACCTCGGGCCAGGCTTGGGGGACGTTGCCAGTAATTTTCAGGATATTAGTGACTTTTCCAAGTGGTTGCTGTGTTTATCCATGCTCATGGGGCGTCTGGAAATATTCACTTTATTAGTGGTACTTACCCCCGCTTTTTGGCGACGCTAATGTCTGATAAGCTGAAAAAATGGGATGGAGCCTATCAGGATGCGGATATTGCATCGGCTGTGGCTTCGCAGGTATTACGGGACAATGCTTTTTTGTTGCCGCATGTGAAAAAACAATCAAACCAGGCTTTACGGGCACTGGATCTTGCCTGTGGGCGTGGTGGAAATGCCTTGTTTCTGGCAAGGCAAGGGTACGATGTCGATGCCATGGATATATCCTTAAATGTACTTGAAAAGCTTGCGGATTTTGCAGCTAAAAAACAATTGGCTATACATTGTTTGCAACGTGATGTGGAATCAGAAGGGTTGCCAGCCCAACATTATACGGAACAATATGATATTATTACCGTCAGTTATTTTTTATATCGCCCCTTGTTTGCAGACATTGTCAATGCCTTAAAACCCGGTGCTTTGTTGTTTTATCAAACCTGGTCACAATTGAGTGTGGATAAGGAAAAAGGCCCGGCAAGCTCGAAGTTCAGGCTGGCACAGGGAGAGTTGCTAAATTTAACGGAACCACTCATTCCTGTGTATTATCAGGAAAACGGTTTGCTGGGTGATACCAGGCAGGGTTTAAGAAATGAAGCTATGCTGATTGCGCAAAAGATTTGCTATTAACCCGGTAATAAAAGTCAAACTTCGGAGAGTAAGCGTTGGGTCATGGCGGCAGCCTGTGATGCATAACCTCCACCAAACAGATTGAAGTGATTCAAGATGTGATACAGGTTATACAGTGTTTTACGTGTTTTGTAGCCTGAATCCAACGGGTACACCGCATTGTATGCGTCGTAAAATACCTGGTTGAAACCGCCAAATAATTCAGTCATGGCAATATCGGTTTCACGGTCACCGTAATAAAGGGCAGGGTCAAAAATAAGGGGGTTATTTTTGTCATCTGATGCGCAATTTCCACTCCACAGATCACCATGTAACAGTGAAGGCTGTGGCCGGTAGTCGCTAAAAAAATGAGGCAGTGCTTCAAGTAGTTTTAGGCCTGCAGCATAATCCCTGTCTGCATAACCTTTTTGCCGGGCAAGTTCCAACTGGAAGCCCAGGCGATGCTTCTGCCAAAATGAAACCCAGTCTGTGGTGAGCGTGTTAATTTGTGGCGTTGAGCCTATGGTGTTGTCCAGATGCCAGCCGTGGCGATTTTCTGGATGCATGACCTGATGCATGTTTGCAAGTTGTTCCCCGCTTGCTTTTTGATTAATAGAACCCTGTATGGGGATATATTCAAGCAACAGGTAGCTAAATTCATGGGTTTTTCCATAACATACTGGTTTTGGAACCCGGATAGTTTGGCTTTGGTCAATAGCCTCCAAGCCAGCTGCTTCTGCCTCAAACATGGAAAGCAAAGCAGGGGCGTTTTCTTTTAAAAACCAAACGTTTCCCTGCGAATCCGTCAATTTCCATGCCTGGTTGATACAACCTCCAGCAATTGAATGACTTGATACGAAATGAATTTTTGATTGGTGAATGTTGTTGAGTTGATCTTCAACAGGTTTCCAGCGACCGTTCATCCGAGAAAGCCTCATTTAATGTGAAAATGTGTTTAAATTATACCTGAATCCGTGACTTTGATGCGGAGTGAGTCATATCAATAATAAAAATACTGGAATCTTAATTGCCTTAACGATGAAAACTTTTTCAAAACAACTATCAAATAAACAGCAGTCTGGATTTACCTTAATTGAAATGATTGTAACCGTTACGATAGCAGCAATTTTAGCATCCATTGCTATCCCGAGTTTTACCAAAATGATTGAGCGTAACCGGATTTCGACAGGAACCAATGAGTTTTTGTCTGCCTTGATTCTGGC